>CAZEZE010000042.1:0-11657 GCA_964516445.1 uncultured Chitinophaga sp.
AAGGAAAGAAACGGATGCGCCAGATCGGGAATGTGGAAGTGCCGCAGGAGGCGTTTTTGGCGGTGCTGAAGTTGGATGAATAGGGAGTGTTAGCAGTTGGGAGTTAGGAGTTAGGAGTGCTTCTTAGAGAAATGAAATTCAGGCATCAGCGATGGTGCTTTTTTTATTGGAGTTTAGTGTATTTTAGTTTACTTAAGAATTCATATGAGCTCGGCTGAGTTTTACGATAACTACATCACCTACCAGGCTGAATCCGGTATCAATGACAGAATCTATGGCTTATACAATAGATTATACCAAACCGGACTGACTAACGATACAAATATACTTGAAGTTGGCTGTGGTATTGGGACATTGACTTACCTGCTGCTCAAAAAAGTCACGCGGGGTAAAATAGAAGCCACTGATATCAGTCCGGCTTCAATTGCGTTTGCTCAAAAATACCTACGGGCTCCCAATCTTACTTTAAGTGCTGGCGATATATTGCATTTTGAACCTCAATCCAAAATATTTGACCGGATATTATTTTTCGACGTGCTGGAACATATTCCGGTTGAGCAACATGCCGCTGTCTTTCAGCGGGTCAGCAAGTGGATGAATGACGATAGTGTATTGCTGATCAATCTCCCCAATCCGGCTTATATCCTTTACGAACAAAAGCACAATCCCTCCGCGCTGCAGGAAACGGACCAGCCGGTTTACCTGTCTGCCCTGTCAACCGCCATGGGAGAAGCTTTGCTGGATATTGTTTCCGTGAAAACCTACAGTGTTTGGGTGAAGGATGACTACCAGTTCATCATTGCCAGGAAAAGAAAGGATTTTGAAGAGGTTCTCCTCAGCAATCAAAGGAGTTTACTTCAAAAGGGAATTACCTGGATGGGAAGGAAATGGAGGAAGTTTCGTTTTCCCTATCCTCCCAAAGACTGATCAATTGGTTCTATTAAATAATCCTTCCCACAACGGGTAGACCTTTTCTGGATAAAAAGATCCGATAGCTCTGAGGGCATTCCCTTTCATAATTTTTTGTCTCGCGGGATCACGTAAAAGCGACAGGATCGCCGCTGCCATTTCCTCCACATTTTCGGGTTTTACCAGCAGACCGGTTTCCTCATTACGGATGATATGTCTCGGGCCGGTTTCACAATCAAACGAAATACAGGGCAGCCCAGCGCTCATGGCTTCAAGCAGTACCAGGGGAAAACATTCATTGCGGGAGGTCATGACGAATATGGCTGCATCCCGGTAATCGGCAACCAGGTCAGTTTTGTCTGCAGGCTGGTATATAAGCTGGCTGGCAAGTCCTTCCATCCGGATAAAGTCAAGAAACTGTTCTTTTTGTTCCCCATACCCGATCACTTTCCATTTAAGATCGGGCAGTTGCGGCAGGATAAGTTTTGCAACCTTCATAAGCAGGTCGATACCCTTGATAGCGTTGAAACGGGTAACACTGATCAGTGAAAATCCCGGTTGGTCGTCATACGTCATTGAAACCGGGGGAGGCGGTTCAATGAAGTTGGGGATCACGACTGCGTTTTTGTTTGCCGAAAGATAGTGTTGTTGTTCATCCCTGTTCAGGCAGATGACGGCGTTGAGTTTTGGATAATATTTATTCAAAAGGAATTTCCAGAACCGGTTCATTTCCTGTTTCGCATAATGATGGTGCTCCCAGGAATATACCCGGGTGAATGCAGCCGCGCCTCCGAGCAGTGCGGCGATGGCAAAATGATATTCGGAACAAACCAGGTGACCGGGCTGAAGCTGTTTCAGAACACGGGCCAATTTGCGGGTATCTTTCCATAACCGGATCTTCCGGCTGATGCTGTTCCCTTTGGTAGTAATGCCAAAATTAACCGGCAGGTGCACGATTTGTACAACCGGGTCAACCGGGTAAAACGTGCCTGCTGTATGATCCAGCACCAGTAAAGTGACCTTATGACCCCGGCCCGCGAACATATTGGCCGTTGTGATCATGGCCTTTTCATACCCGCCGGGCACATGCAGGTAGGAGCAGGCTATGACGATATGCGAAGTGGCTGGCAAGGGTTATAATTTTTCGGCAAGCCTGAAAAGGAATCGCTTGATCCGGGTACGCATTCTAATCGCATGTTTTAATCGGTAAAATCCCGAATCAAATTTATTGGCAGAACGGATATCCAGGTTCTTAAGGAGGTCAAAACCATACTCTGCCAACTGTTTCATGTATTCATCAAGATAAGGTTTTAGCAACGCGTCGTTCCTGTTGAGGATATTGACGATGGTATCTTTCGCAAAGTGAATAAAGACCGGCTCAAATTCGCTGTTGATGAGCAGGCGGCCATTTACTAATTCCCGCTTGCTGGACTGAATATTCCAGGAAGCGAGGTTGTAACCCCTGTGTTTGAGAATATAAATATTTTCAAACACTACGGGTAGCAAATCAAGATATTTCTGGTCAACAAACAAGCCCAGGTCTTTATTATTATCCATTTTAAAATGGCACATACCTGCCCACCAGCGCATCGCCTGCAGGCTTTTATCGCTGGCTGCAATAAACCCGGCATTGTATAGCCCGCCTTTCATGACAGCCAATGTGCTTTCCGGGTTATTCAGGATATCCGGATCCGGCCAATGCGGGGTAAGGAGCACCTGGTATTTATCCAGCAACTCCCAGATTGGATCCGGGGTGTTGACAAAATATACATCCGGGTCAAGAAAGATCACTTTGGAGTAACCATTCGAAATCAAATAACCGATCAATACTGGTTTCAGGGCCCAGCGAAACAGGTCTTTATCTGACGCAGCATATTTTTTTTCAATCGCCGAAAAAAACTCGGCATTCATAAGATCCGCAGTGGTCAGCATTTTAATATCATCGCCTGACGGTTCCGATATAGGTTCTGTACTCAGTACATGTAAAATGCTACCCGGGCTGTGTTTTTGCAATGATGATGATAATGCCTTTACTACCGGAAAGTAGCCTGCTGTAATTATTGTGCAGAAAGTTTGCATCTATAGGATTGATTTCATAAGACTGATAATCGGGTTCACCCATGCAGCACAGGAGTAGTCTTTACGAACGAATTGTAAGCCAACCTCTCCCATTTCCTTTGCCATTGCACGGTCATGCAATAGACCCCTGAGCGCCTTTACCCATTCTTCATGACTGTTTGCTGCCATGCCGGCGGCGGCAGCCCTGAGGATCTTAACATTGTTCCCCACAGGGGAAGCGATGACCGGTTTGCCACAGGCAAGATATTGTAAAAACTTATAACTGCATTTCCCCCTGGTCCATTCACTGTCCTCGAGCGGCATTATACCAATGGTAAACCGGTTTATCAATTCATTTTCTGAGGACGCTGTCCATTTCTGAAATACGAATCGTTCAGTATCCAAAGGGATGAAGCCCGGCATTTCAGAAGATATGATCATTAATTGTGCGTCTTGCTCTTTTGAAAGAAATTCGTTCAGCGGTTTCATGATCGATTCGAGATAGCGGAAATTGCTTTTGGTACCGATCCAACCGATTACAAATTTACTTGCTTGGTTTCCTAACGGATAAAGCTTTGTTGTGTCAATGACGGTTGGGACCACTTTTACCTGCGGGTTATGTTTTTGTGCATAGGTTGCCAAATAATCATTCCCGGCAAAGACCAGGTCAGACCTCCTGATTTTATCGCTGACCTGCTTTTCACCTTCGTTCAGCCAGATCGCATCATCAAAATCAAAGATCACGGGTTTGGTCAGACGCTTTTCCCAGAATGAATGTTTAATCTGGATAAGTCGGTTCTGCCAGATAAGGTCCATTCCTTTCTGGGTATATAATAAAGGCAACCTCCCGGCACTTTTAAAAAAATCAGAAATGCGCCATTCGCTAAGCCCGGTGATTTTGTTCAACTTGAAGGCCCAGGGGGGCGGGTCAGACTCCTTTAAAGGTTTGAAATATGTACAATCAAGTTCTACTCCTTTATCACCTAAATAAGGTTTGTATTGAATGATCCTGGCCCTCGATGCCGGGTCGTCGGGTGATGATATGATCCCCAGTACCTTCATTTTTTTAAAAGCGATCGGATCAGCTTAAAGGGGTAGAGGAAGAAATGGCCTGTACGATAGGTGATTGTTTTCCTTACCGATTCTGATTCTTCCTCGCATATTTGCTTAACGGTTTTGGGATTGCAGAACAAGCCCGGTAATGGTTTTCTGAAATCCCTGTCAGAAGCAATCGCCAGCCAGTATTTAAAAGGGACAGGGGTAATAGGTGTGATATTTGTATAATCGCCGGTTTGAAAAGTTAATGTAGTGTCATTTTCGATGCTGGTAATGAGTGATGTGATTCCGGAAACCTGCCCGTAAAAGATTGCATGAGAAAAGAACCTGTTTACCAGGTCTTTGAATTCGTCACCATATAGTTCTTTTTTGTGATATGGGTTTTTGTAACCCGGAATGTCACTGTATATTTTTTTATCCGGGGTGGAGATCAGTATAAGCCCGTCAGGTTTAAGCACCCGTTTTAACTCCTGCATCATTTTTTCATGTTCTTCCAGGTGTTCCAGCGTTTCAAAACAGGTCACCAGGTCAACGCTGTTGTCCGGAACAGGAATATCCAGGACTGAGCCGGTCATAAATTGGATATTCGGGGACCTGTATTTTTCCTTCGCCCGGCTGATCGTTAAGGGATCAGCATCCACCGCTGTTACAACACCTGAGCTGGAAGCAAGCAGATTGGCGCCATAACCTTCCCCGCAGGCAATATCCAGCACATTTTTCCCCTCCGACATTTGCAAAGCCATCGCATACCGGTGGAGATGCTCTGTCATTATTTCATTCGTAATAAAAGTTTCCAGTCTTTCGCCTGTCCATGCGTGACTCATTCGTTTGTTTTTTTGATTTCCCAGTGCAGCAAAGGTCTTATGGCGCCCGGTAAATCCCCGGGGCTGTTCCCCTTTGCTGTTATGCCCCCGATGTCATCATAAACATTGAATACACAAACATCTCTTTCATAAAAATGTATGGTCTGTTTCAGATGATTAAAAATAGCGCCGGAAACAAAATAAGTGCCGGTATTAAGAAGATCCGAATGGATCCAAACAGTCGCCGTAAACAGCCCTGTAGGGTGAGGTTCATTATAATATGAAGTTTTCACACTATGGGTGTCAAAAATATGCACACCATGATTATTGTGAATAGTATAACCGATCCAAAGCACATGTCCGGGTTGAAGGACTTCATACTGCATTTCAATCCCTGTTTTTTCGGCCGTACTGAAACTATGCTTTTCCTGTCCATCACATGTTACGGGGCGTACTTTTCGCAATACAACAATATCATCGCCGGATTGTCTGGCAGCTGTTGTTTCACTGCCCATCCCGATGATCTTTTTGGTATACATTGAAATGATATCGGTAACTCCGCCGGTTTTAATCATTTTGCCCTGGTCCAGCAGGATTGCTTTATCACAGAGACTTGCTATATAATTCATGTTATGACTAACAAACAAGACCGTCCTTCCTTCCTGCTGGCTCACCTCTTCCATTTTTCCCAGACATTTCTTCTGAAATTCAATATCACCAACAGCCAGCACTTCGTCTATCAGCAGGATCTCGGATTGGAGGTGTGCGGCAACAGAAAATGCCAGCCTCATCTGCATGCCACTGCTGTAATGTTTTAAAGGGCTGTCAATAAATCGTTCCACGCCGCTGAAATCAACGATGGGGTCCATTTGTTTGTCAATTTCAGCCTTTTTAAGTCCCAGGATGGAGCCATTGAGATATATGTTCTCCCTGCCTGTGAGTTCGGGGTGGAAGCCCGTTCCCACTTCCAGCAGGCTTCCTACACGTCCACGGATAATAGCTTCTCCTATCGTTGGCGGGGTGATCCGGCTGATGATCTTGAGTAAAGTGCTTTTTCCGGCTCCGTTGCGGCCAATGACCCCAACCCGTTCACCGGGCATGATATCGAGGTTAATATCTTTCAGCGCCCAGAACTTTTCCTGGGTTTTCTTTTTCCCGCTTAGTGCATTTTTGATATTACGGGTTATGACATCCCGTAAGGAAAGATAGGGTTCGTATGCGGCCAGCTTGTATTCCTTGCCCAGGTTCCGTATTTCAATCGCAGGTTGCATCAGGCGAGATCAGCAAAGTATGCTTCCGTTTTTCTGAAATAATAGATGCCTGCCAGTAATAAAAACAAGGCACTGGCAAACCCAATCCCCACCATTGTCAGATCTACATTGTTTCCCACTAGCGGGGCTCTGAATAATTCAATGGCGGCATTCACCGGATTCAGCGCAAGTAAATATCTCAGCCATTCCTGTTGAACCTGCCCGAGCGGGTAAATGACCTGGGATGCAAAGAACAGGAACTGAAGGAGGAAAGGCATGGTATAACGGAAGTCGCGGTATTTCACATTCAGCGCTGCCAGGAAAGTACCGGCGCCAAAACCTGCTATCAAAATGAGTAAGATTCCCGCTGGTATGAATACGATCGCTCTCCAGTCGACCGGCTGTTGATAAACAGCACAAAAAATAAAAAACAGGAAAAGTCCCATTATGAAATCAAAGAAAGCCACAAGAACGGCCGATCCAGGTATGATGAGCCTGGGGAAGTAGATTTTTTTTATAATACCGGCATTTTGCAGCATACTTTCCCCGGCATGTGAAACGGAAGCATTAAAAAGATTCCATAATATCAGTCCGGATAAAACGAAGACCGGGTAAATGACCGGCCCGGTGTCAATCTTCCAGGTTTTCGTAAAAAGTAAAGTGAAGATCAGCATCAGCCCCAACGGTTGAAGGAAGGCCCAAAGTATACCCAGGTACGTTTGTTTGTATTTAACCTTGATATCCCGCCATGTAAAAAAATAGAAAAGTTCACGGTAGTGCCACAATTCCTTTAAACCCAGTGAAATACCGGAAGGTGGATGTATCCTTTGAACGATCTTTTCCATTGCGGTAAAGATACCCAATGAAGTTTAAAAAGGGAAGGGGATTAGTTATCGTAATTAATAGGCGGCCTGTTGCCATCTTTAGTCTTATTCTTATCAGTCTTATCCTGAAGTTTTTGCTCGTTACGGTTGCCCTTCGGGTCGAGGAGGGGATCACCTACCGGTGCTTCGCCATCCTTTAGTTTAAAGGTAAAAACCTTGTCAATATGTACCCATTTACCTTCTTCCCATTTAAATCCTTCCTGGTCGCCATCGGGTACAAGGGTAAAGGCTAACTCAGGCTGGTCCGTTTCTGAGATTAGATGATCCACCAGGATCATTTCAAGTTCAGGGATAAAATTAACAAGTACCCTGACCCCCTTTTTGAATTCGATCCCGAAGCGGTATTTTGGTTTTTTAGGAAGGCTGTCCTGATCGTAGGTAAAGAAGGGGCCGCCAAATACGGGTTCCTTCCTGTCATTAAAGCTGAGTACTTCCATCCATTTCATGCTGCTTTGGGCGCTGTTGGGGTCAAATCCGAAAAGGGTATAATAATTCTTTCCTTTATGCTGGGTTTTGATGATGTTGTAATACATGGCGCCGATCCAGTTGTTGCGGCCGCGGACAGAATCTTCCGGTTTATCTGTAAACTCAGATACATCCCGGAGGGGAAGCAGTTTGAGCGATCCATCAGCCGTTTTCATTTGAATAGCCCCCCGCTGACGGTGATAATAATCATCGTAAGAAATGGTCCAGGTGAAGATGCGAAAGGTTGTATCGGGTGCATAGAGTTTGGATATACCCAGTAAGGAATCGAATGGATAGTAAAAGGAATTCTTTACCTGGAGGGCCCGTACAAGGGTCTTGGTGAATATACTATCAGATACCATCCTGTCCTCGGCCAGGCTGTCTGTATTCAGGTACAGGGAATACTCTCTCAGGGTATCTTCCTTGGCCTTTAGTTTTTTCAGGTCCGCGGGAGATATCTTTTGGGCGAATGATGTTTGCTGGAGCAGGCCCAGGAATGCTATGATGAGAATGGTTTTCAAGAAAGGATCATTGTTAAAAAAAACAAATTTACAGTCATTAAGGATGATTGCAAGGTGAAACTGGTTGCAATGTTATGTTCCTCAGGTCAGAACTCGCGAACGGGGTTCTAACGCCAAAAGGCCGGTAAAATTTTGTTCTTTTTCACAAACTATTGGCAAAGTCGGGAAGTGAGTTGAACCGGAGGTCAATATCCCGGTGGGGAAAGGGTGTTTCCGGGTGGGTGGTGGCTGCGAATACGCTGTAAACACCGGCATTACGGGCAAAAAGCATATCGCTGAGCTTATTGCCGATCATTATTGTTTTGGCGAGATCGATATCCGGAAACTCGCGGGCAGCATGGAAAGCCATTCCCGGGTTGGGCTTCCTGTCGGGGTGCAGGTTATCCGGACTTGTACAGTAATAGATTCTGTCAACCCGTCCACCCGCTTCTTCTATCGCCTGTTGCATCCGCTCATGAATATTCCGAAGGGTCGATTCCGTCATCAGACCCCTGCCAACACCCCGCTGGTTGCTGACGATAATGATCTTTCCGAATTTACCTGCCAGGTGCTTAAATGCTTCCGTAACGCCCTCGTAAAAACGAAACTCTCCCCAGTCCCGAATATAGTCCTCTTTTTTCTCGTGGTTGACGACCCCGTCGCGGTCTATTAACAGTGTCCATCTTTTATCGATGGATTCCAGGCTAAGCGGCGGCCTGGCCAGCTCCTGCTGTGCTCTTTTATAATCCTCCGGCACACCGATATCAATAAAATAATCATCCTGTATAAGGCCATAGATCCTCCGCTTGTCGTAATATTTTTCCAGGTAATCCTTTTCAAAGGAGAATTTATTCGGAAATTCCTCGTCCAGGAACCTGGGAATATGCAAAATGTAAACACCCGCATTAATATTCCCTGTTTCATAGAACTGTTTTTCCCTGAAGCTCTTCACCAGTTGATCCCCGCTCAGTTCAACCACGCCATAACGGTCAAATCTTTGCATCGGTTTCAACAGGAGTGTGCATTCTGACATATGATGATCATGGAACCGGAATGCGGGGTGAAGATCGGCCCTGAATAAAGTATCACCGTTTACAACAATAACATCCTTCTCAATGGTTTTGCTGCAGGCCAGTAAGATGGCGCCGCCGGTACCAAGCGGTTCAGCTTCAATGGAACATTGATAATTGAGCGTTGAGAATTCAGCAGCCAGGTATTCTTCAACTTGCTCGTGTAAATGTCCGAGTGAAAAAACAAATCTTTCGACTCCCTGGCTCCGGAGGTAGTTGATCACGTAAAAAAGAAAGGGCCTTCCCGCCACCGGGGCCATGCATTTAGGAATATCCGGAACTGTTTCACGGAGACGGGTACCCAGCCCGCCGGCCAATATGATCGCTTCTTTAATCAATGAATAGGATGGTTATGCGAAATATTTTTCCTCCACGAGCTGGCAGATAATATGACCGATCATGATATGACTTTCCTGGATCCGGGGGGTATCACCGGAGGGAACATTCAGGAGGTGATCGGAAATGGCTTTCATTTTACCGCCACTGTCACCGGTGAATGCCACTGTTACCATTCCTTTTTCCTTCGCTACTTCAAAGGCACGGATGATATTGCCGGAATTCCCGGAAGTGGAGAGCCCGATCAGTACATCACCCTTTTGACCGATCCCATCGATCATCCTCGAATACACGACATCATAGCCATAATCATTCGCGACGGCAGTGAGGTAGGAGGTGTTGCAATGCAAAGCCTCAGCGGGGAGGGCTTTCCGGTCGGTATAAAACCTGCCGGAGAATTCAGCGGCCAGGTGCTGGGCATCCGCTGCGCTTCCGCCATTGCCGCAGAAATAGACCCTGTTCCCGTTCTTAAAGGCGTGCGTAACCGCATCCACTACACGGGCTATCGTTGCCAGCAGCCCTTCATTACCCAGCAAATTTTGCTTGGTTTCAACGGATGCCCTGATAATGTTTTTGATCTTGTCGTGCATAACTAAAAAGTCAGTGTACTAAATGGTCCATGTTTTTAGTCCGTGTTCCACGAACTGGTAATTCCTGTGTTTCCCCCCAAAGTTCCCTAAACTTTTGATCACTTTATACTTTGTATTCACGGGACAATAAAAGATCATGAACCCTCCGCCGCCCGCGCCGGAGATCTTGCCTCCGGTGGCACCGGCTTTTTTGGCCGTTTCGTAAATTTCTTCCATTAAGGGGTTGCTGATACCTTCCGCCATTTTTCTTTTTTGCTGAAACCCAAAATCCAGGATCTCGCCGATCTCGTTAAGTCTTCCTTTCAGGAGGGCTTCTTTCATCCGCAGGGCCTGTTGTTTCAACTGGTGCATGGCTTCAATGGGGCTTTCCTGTTTGTCTGTCACGTTCCGGCTTTGTTTCTTAATGATCTCAGCAGACTCGCGGCTGGTGGAAGTATAATAAAGCAAAAGGTTATTTTCCAGTTCAAACAAATATTGTTGTTTTACCCTTAACGGGTTGACGATGACCTTGTCATCTGCATAAAATTCCATGAAATTAACCCCGCCGAAAGTGGCTGCATACTGGTCTTGTTTACCACCTGCCAGGTTCAGGTCCTTTCTTTCTATTTCGTATGCATAATGTGCCATATCGTATTCCCCCAGTGGTAAACGAAGCAATTCGGCAAAAGCACCGATGATGGCCACTACCAGGGTGGAAGAGGTGCCCAGGCCCGAACCTGCGGGAGCATCCACATAGGTAGAGAGCCGGAACCCCTGTTCCCTGATTCCATAATCCTTTTGGATTCGGTTGTAAACCCCTTTCAGAAGGTCCAGTTTCCCATTCACGGGTAAGGTATCCGACCAGTCAAACTGCTCTTCTTCATTCCGGTCGATCGCTTCCAGTATGATCTTCTTTTCGTCTATGACTTCTATCGTTGCATTGGCATAGAGTGAAAGGGTTGCATTGAGGATCGCGCCGCCGTACAGGTCACTGTAAGGACTCACATCGGTGCCACCGCCGGCGAGGCCAATTCGTAAAGGGGCTTTACTTCTGTATATCATCGGCTAACTGAGAAATAGCACTGACCATGGCGGTCCAGCTATATTTTTGTTTTTCATTGCGAAGATGCGGAATAAAATAATCTTCACCTAATTGGTAGAAGCGGGTGATGCCAGTCGCGATGGCTGCCGGTTCGGGTGCTACAACCAGGCCCGCTTTTTCATTCGGCACCAGTGAAGGCAGCCCACCGACATTGGTCACCAGCATTGGTTTCTCAAAGTGATAGGCGAGGGGAGTGACGCCGCTTTGCGTGGCATTGCGGTACGGCTGGATCACCACATCCGAGGAACAGAGATAATATTTTACATCAGTATCGGGAATGAATTCGGTTCGGAGGATCAGCCAATCACTGATGCCCAGTTTTTCGATCTGCTCCAGGTATGGTTTTTTGTCCTCGTAGAATTCACCTGCGATGAGGAGTTTTAGGTTAAGGTTGAGAGAAGAAGGATTCCTTTTCAGAATGGAAATTGCTTCCAGTAAAAGATCCAGTCCCTTGTATTTGCGGATAAAGCCGAAGAATAAAATGATACGTTCATTTTCCGGGAGCCCCAGGTGTTTCCGGGCTTCCGCTTTTGGAATAAGGGGGCCAAAATTATCGTACAAAGGATGGGTTACCAGTTGGGCGGGTTTGGTTGGTTCAAACTTCCTCAGATCGGTCATCACTTTTTCACTCATGGTGATAAAAGCATCACAGCTT
>CAZEZE010000043.1:0-11594 GCA_964516445.1 uncultured Chitinophaga sp.
TCACATCCGGGTAAATGGTACCCTGGCCCAGGAGTTCCACACCCTCGATCTTTTTAGATTCTTCCTGAAAAACATCAATGAACATGCTGCCGATCGTTTTCCTCTTTTCTTCCGGATCAGTCTTTCCGGCCAGTTTGGTATAAAAGTGCTCCCTGGCATCGATCCCTTTTACATTCAGACCTATCCTTGCATAAGTGTCCAGTACAGACTGGAACTCGTTCTTCCGCAGTACGCCGTTGTCAACAAAAATGCCGAAAAGGTTTTTGCCAATGGCCCGGTGTATCAAGGTGGCCGCCACCGTAGAATCCACCCCTCCGCTCAGCGCCATGATCACTTTCCGGTCGCCGATCTGTTTTTTCAATGCTGCAACGGTGTCTGTTATAAAATGGGCCGGTGTCCAGTTCTGCGAACAACCGCAGATATTGACCAGGAAGTTCTTAAGAACTTTCTTTCCTTCTTTGGAGTGATATACTTCGGGGTGAAACTGAACTCCATAGAGAGGAAAGTCAGAAGCCGGTTGTCGGTTGTCTGATCGGCCGTTCATCGTACCCTGTTTCCTGAATGCAGCGACAGGAATACTTTCAGTATCGGCCAGTAATTCAAATCCTTGTGGTAATTCTTTGATGGTATCACTGTGACTCATCCATACCTGGCTTTGATCGGAAACATCCTGCAGGAGTACATCTTCTTTCTTTCGCTGAAGGATGGCCCTTCCGTACTCCCTTTTATTGCTTTTGGCTACCAATCCGCCGAATCGCTTAGCCGTCAACTGTGCACCATAACAGATACCTAAAACGGGCACATGGGTAATGAACTCCTGAACATTCACATCCGGTGCACCGGTTTCGTTCACCGAACAGGGAGAACCGGAGAGTATGATGCCTTTCAGTCCTGGTTCAAATTCAATCCGTTTATAATAGGGTATGATCTCGCAATAAACACTGGCCTCTCTAACAGCACGGGCGATCAATTGGGTATATTGTGAACCAAAGTCCAGGATCAGGATCTTTTCAGTCAGAGTGCTGCGAAGGTAAAAAAACCGGGTGAGCTTAAACGATACGACCTGAAACCCTTTACTGTAAAGGGTTTGGGCTAACGAATCCGCTTGTAACCTGCCTTCTTCCCCCTGCGTCTAAAAATGGAATACCTTTAAAAAGGACTAATTTTATCACTCCAAAACCAGTTTGTATGAACCGTTATATCGTTATTTTATCCATGTTGATCGCCAGCCTGTCTTCCTGCCAGTTTGTGGGTGGTAAAAGGGTCAGGGGGAGCGGGAACGTGATCTCACAGGAAAGAAAATTCACCGGTTTTACTGACGTAGAGGTTGGCAGTGCCATACATCTTTACGTAAAGCAGGATTCTGTTTTCTCTGTTAAAGTGGAAACCGATGATAACCTGCAGGATTATATCGATGTAAGGATGAATAATGGTACGCTGACGATCGAACAGGAAGACAATAGTCGCCTGGATGCGACCGGTAAGATCAGCGTTTATGTAAGTGCACCATTATACAGGCGCCTGAAGGCTTCCGGCGCCAGCGAGATACATGGTCAGAATATACTGGCGGCTGATGAGGCCATTTCCGTGGAAGTAAGCGGCGCCAGCGAAGCAGAGATGCACCTGAAAGCACCTTCTGTATCCGGCGAAATGACAGGGGCCAGTAAGTTGCGTTTATCGGGTCAGACAAAAGACCTTCGTATCGACGGAACGGGCGCATCGAAAGCTTTTTGTTTTGACCTGCTGGCTGAGAATACAAATGTGGATCTTTCCGGAGCCAGTCATGCCGAAGTTTTTGCCAGTATTAAGCTGGATGCCGATGCAAGCGGGGCCAGCGGGATTTTGTATAAAGGAAATGCGACCGTCAGTCAGCGTACAAGCGGCGCTGCGAGTGTTAAAAAATCAGACTGACCATAGTAGGAGTTACAGGTAAAATATCAACAGGTGTTGGCCGGTAGGATGAAAATATAGAACTTGGGGTCAACCAAAAACCTACTTATGAGTTCCCGCAGGGTCTTTATCAAACAATCGGCCCTGGGGACCGGCGGCCTTTTACTGGCTTCTTCATCTTTTGGCGGTTTCTTTATCCCGAAACGCCCCAAAGTGATCATCATCGGGGCAGGCTTTGCCGGTCTTTCCGCGGCTTATTATCTCCATAAAAAGAAGATCGATTTTGTGATCCTCGAAGCCCGTAACCGCATCGGCGGGCGTGTTTTTTCTCATGTAATGGACGAAAAAGAGAACCTCGTCATTGAATTGGGCGCCGAATGGGTGGGCAACTCACATGAACGACTTCACAACTTATGTAACGAATTCGGACTGGAATTGCAAAACAACCAGTTTGACAGTCACCTTATTTACCAGGGGAAATATTATAGGAACGGGGAATGGGATTACAGCGACGGCTGGAAGAAAAAATTTCAATCCATTCTTGATAACTACCCCAAACTGACACAGTCGGAAAAACTCCGGTTGGATAAAATGGACTGGTGGCGTTTCCTGGTGAACAATGGTTGTGAAGGCCGCGATCTCGACCTGCGCGAACTGCTGGACAGCACGGACTTTGGCGAAACGATCCGCAGTGTTTCCGCTTTTGCGGCCCTGGCTGAGTACGCCGAAAGCAGTGAGAAGAATGAGATGGACCTGAAGATAAAGGGAGGTAACAGCATGTTCGCCACTTCGATCGCGGGAAAGATCGGCATGGATAAGATACTCCTGCAGCATTCTGTGAACCGGATCACGCAAAATATGAAGGGCGGTGTAAAAGTTTACTGTGAAAATGGACAATCATTCACCGGCGACAAGATTATTTGCACAGCGCCCACATTTGCGGTGAAGAAAATTAAATGGGAGCCGGGTCTTCCTGCCGACCAGGTGAATGCCATGAACGAATTGCAGTATGCCCGTATCAATAAGAACCCCCTTCTCTTCAACAAGCGTTTCTGGAAGGAAGAAAGCTTTGATATGGTGACAGACCAGTCGCCGCATTATTTTTATCATGCCACAAAAAACCAGCCTTCTGAAAAAGGTGTATTGATCTCTTACACTATCGGTGAGAAGGCGGCTGTAGTGGCCAACCAGTCGGATGCCTGGCGGGAAGACATGGTGATGCAGACTCTAAAACCGCATTTTAATAACGCAAAAGAAGAGTTTGAAAAAATGGCCAACTACTACTGGGGCAATGACAAATATTCATACGGCGCTTACGCGTTATATGGCAAAGGCCAGTGGTTCCGGATAAAGCCCATCCTGAAACGCTCACACATCCATACTCATTTTGCCGGGGAACACCTGGCCGACTGGCAGGGATTCATGGAAGGGGCGATCAATACGGGAGAAGAGGCAGCTGCGAAAATTTAAAGATCAGCAAACTTTACCGTTATCCTGATATCCCTGTTCCGTCCCTTATCATCCGTGCAGGAAATTTTTATAATTCCTTCTGAGGGTATAAAAAATTGCTTCTCGCCAGGACTGCTGCTTTTGTAATACTTATTATTTATATACCAGTAAACCTTACTTACATCATTGGCGGTTTTACAAAACAATTGCAATGGTTCCGGTTTCTTTTTGCTTATAAGATATTCTGTTCCGTTCACCGGTGAATTGATTACGGGTGCCGCCCCTTTAAAAATCAGTTCGCAATCAGGGTTATGGGAGGGTATCTTCTCATAAGCGATCCTGTTCTCCCCGTACCAGGCCTGCATTTCGGGTTCTACGACCCGGTACCATTTCTTTTTATAACCTGTTTCAGGGGCACAGCTCCTGCAGTAGGAAATTTTCTCATTCGGACTTATCATGAATTCCTGCCTGTTGTTACAGATTTTAGTGGAAGAGATCAGCGGAATATAGTAGTCTGTCACCAAACTGCTGCAATGTTCCGCGGGAACGAGCCCGGTTTCACTGCACACCTGCCGGATATCGCAGTCTTCCGGTTGCCTGAACCATTCCTCATCGCTGTCGTAATCGATCGTATTAAAAATTTTAAAAAGAAGCGGTGTCGCCGTATTGGCACCGCTGAGATCGGCAGCCCCGGCGCCGGAAAAATTTCCCACCCAAACGCCCACGGTAAAGTTTTTGTTATAGCCAATACTCCAGGCATCCCTGCGGCCATAGCTGGTGCCGGTTTTCCAGGCGATCTTTGGCATCCTTTCCGTAGCGGTCCAGTTGAGCGGGAAGTCGGGCCGGTTCACTTTGGAGAGGATTTCATTGATCATGTAACTGGACGACGCGCTGATAAGCTTTGTACGGGTTTGAATACTGTCTTGTTGGGTATAAGAAGGAGCGATGTATATACCATCATTCGCAAATGCCGAGAACAAACCGGTCAATTCTTCCAGTGTTGTGCCGCAGCCGCCAAGTATCATGGAAAGGCCAAGCTTTCGCCGGTCTTTTTGTACCTGGCGGAACTTACAGTTGGATAGTTGTTGGATCATTTTTTCATGTCCCAGCATCCGCAGGCCTTTTACGGCCGGGATATTCAGGGAATGTTCAAGCGCATATTCCACGGTTACATAACCGTTGAACTTATCGTCATAGTTTTCCGGTGCGTACCCGTCGTAGTTTACAGCCACATCGGTCATTACGGTTTTGGGAGTAAGCAGTCCCTCGTCGAAACAGAGCGCATAAAGCAGGGGTTTTAAGGTACTGCCCGGTTGTCTTACCGCGCTGGCGCCGTTCACCTGGCCCCCGTCCGTGGTATCTGTAAAACCGGAAGAACCCACATAGGCAATGACCTTATGTGTTTGATTATCGATGATGACCACCGCCGCATTCTTAATATTTTTCAGCCGTTGGGAACGCACATGATCTTCCACCAGTTTTTCCGCCTTGAGCTGGGTATTCAGGTTGATATTGGTTTTAATAATATCGCCTCCCTGTTTTTTCAGCCGGTAAGACAGGTGAGGAATAAAATGGGGAACTGTTCCTCTTTTCGCGTCCAGGGGTTCGGCCAGCGCGTCTTCAATTTCTTTTTGGGTGAAAACCTTTCTTTCCGCGAATCGTTCCAGCCAGCGGTTACGTTCCTTCACAATAAATGCATTATTCTTACCGGGGATCATCACCCCCGGTTTGTTGGGAATAATGCTCAGGGCAGTGATCTCAGCCAAGGAAAGGTGGTCGGGGTTTTTATTAAAATAGAGCAGGGAAGCGGCTTTTACGCCTTCGATATTCCCCCCATAGGGCACGAGGTTCAGGTAGAGCTGCAGGATCTCCTTTTTACTGTATCTCAGTTCAAGTTGTAGCGCCCGGAACATTTCCCTGGTCTTGCTCCAGATATTCCGCTTACCCGGTTCCAGCATTTTGGCCACCTGCATGGTGATGGTACTGGCGCCCGACATGCGTCGCATATGAAAGATGTTCATGAAGAAAGCCCTGGCCACAGCGAAAGGATTCACCCCCGGGTGAGAATAGAAGTGGCGGTCCTCCTTGGCAACGATGGTTTTTTGCAGCAGGGGAGAGATCTCTTCCAATTCAGTTTTCATCCGCCATTTCTGGTCGCTGGTAAGGTAGGCGTTCACCACTTCTCCTTTATTGTCGGTGATGATGGTGGAGTATTCCACCTTACCGGGCAGGGGGAATATCCAGTTCAGGATAAAGAAAAGGACGATCAATCCGGCAAGACCGATCCCCAGGTTTTTTGCGAACCGGAGTACTCCTTTTCGGGTGACCCTGAATTTTAATTTTTTCATGCATGTAATTGAAAAGAGGCCGGCATCAGTTCAGATGCAAAAAAACATTGCCTGCAGTATACCTTCCTGCCACTTAACAAATATTTATATTCCAAAACTTGCAACTCCATTTCCATGTACTGTATCTTACCTTTCAAATTCTTTTCTTCCTTTATGGAACCGTCCAACTCATCCCGCCCCACCCGGGATATCCCTCCTTAGCTACGCGGTGCACGAATTTCTGTTTTTTTGGCCACAGGCGGATAAGCTTTATCTGCAGGGGCAGGTCCTGTGCGGCCGGAAATAGCACCCTGAATTTTTTACCTCAAAAAACTTCTTTAACTTCTCCCTCATAACCATTCTTAACCTCACACCTATGCGTATCAAATTCTACCTGGTTCCGCTGGTTGCAGCCGGAGCTATTTTTTTGTCATCCTGTAAAAAAAATGCCATCTCCCTTTCCTTTACCAATGCAAAGGGAGAGGTGCCGGTACTCGGGAACCTTGTATTCCGGTTCAGTCACTCACTGGCCACCGATTCCATGCTGAATGCCTGGGATTCGACGGATTATGTTTCTTTCGAGCCTGAACTGAAGGGAAAATTCCGCTGGCAAAGCCCGGATGAACTGGTCTTTTCACCGTCAGAACCGCTCAGCCCGGCTACCACCTATAAGGCGAGGGTGAAAAGCAGTGTTCTGAAGTTCAGCAAATACAATACGGTAAAGGGAGGAGATAAGATCAGCTTCCATACACCCCTGCTGACGCTCGACAATTCCCAGGTCATCTGGGTGGGTGAAAGCAGCACCAATGCCGTTCCCCAGGTAGACCTGGTATTCAACTACCGCATTGATCCGGCGGACCTGAAGGATAAACTGGCTATCGAGATCGAAGGAAAGAAAGCTGACTTTAACCTGATCACCGTTTCGCCGGATAACAAAATATCTGTCCGGATAAACGGGTTGAAGACAGAAGATAAGGATCTGGATACCCGGATCACCATTGAAAAGGGACTAAAACCGGAGAACGGGAATACCAGCACAACCGATGCGATCATTAACTCTTCCAGTATCCCTTCACCATATGCGCTGACCGTGCAAAACATGGAAGCGGAGCATGATGGCATGGAGGGTGTTGTGAAAGTGGTTACCAGCCAGCAACTGACCGGGGAAAGTATCCGTTCGCTGATCAGGTTTGAGCCGGAAGTAGAGTATACCGTCGAACCCAATGATTACGGGTTTACGATCCGCAGCGATAAGTTTGATACGGAAAAAGGCTATGCTCTCACCATCAGCAAGGGACTGCGGGGCAGGATTGGTGGTGTGATGAAGGAAGATTATAACGGCAGTGTGGGATTTGGCGAACTCGAGGCCGATATCAAATTCACCAACAACAAAGCAGTTTACCTTTCTAAAAAAGGAGGAAAGAATATTGAAGTGCAGATCACCGGCTCTCCCAGGGTCAAACTTATCATTTCGAAGATCTATGAGAATAACCTGCTGATGGCACACCGCTACGGGTATTCTCCGAAAGAAAGCAAAAGCGGTCCCGATTACGAAGAAGACTATGATTATTATTATGACGACTATGGCAGCGGGTCTGCCATGATGGGGGATGTGATCTATGAAAAAGAGATCGATACACGTTCACTGCCCAGGAGCGGAGCGGGCAGGATCCTGAACTTCTCACAGTTTGAGGACAGGCTGCCCGAATTTAAAGGGGTTTACCATGTGGTCATCCGCTCTACGGAGGATTACTGGGTCAAGGACAGCCGTTTTATTTCCCTTTCCGATCTTGGATTGATCGCCAAAGAAGGACAGGATAAAGTTTATGTGTTCACCCGTTCCCTTAAATCTGCAGATCCGTTGAATGCCGTGAACGTGTCCGTTTATTCGGTCAACAACCAGTTGCTCGGCAGCGCTGCTACTGATAAGGACGGGATGGCCACGATCTCCTTCGCCAATAAGGAATTCAGCGGTTTTAAACCCGCGATGATCATCGCCCGGACGGATGATGATTTTAATTACCTGCCTTTTCATAGTACAAAAGTGAACACCTCCCGTTTTGATGTGGGAGGCAAACGGAACAACGCTTCCGGGTTCGACGCGTTTGTTTATGCGGAAAGGGACGTGTACCGTCCCGGTGAGAAGATCAATTTCTCTGTCATACTCAGGGATGCAAAGTGGAAGGCTCCCGGCGACATCCCCCTGAAATTAAAATTCCTTTTACCCAATGGTAAGGAACTGAAATCTTTCCGCAAAAACCTGAATGAAGAAGGTTCCATGGAGGGAAGTATTGAAATTGCTTCTTCTGCTATCACGGGCAGTTATACGCTCGAGGTCTATACCTCCAATGATGTGCTTCTTTCTTCCAGGAATTTCTCTGTGGAAGAATTCGTTCCTGACCGGATACGGGTGAACACAAAACTGGAAAAAGCTTTTATGAAACCGGGTGAGGGTTCCACTTTCACCATCAACGCTATGAATTTTTTCGGACCGCCTGCCGCTAACCGGAAATTTGAAACAGAGATACAGGTGAAACAGAAGGCATTTTCCCCGGAAAAATTCGACGGGTACATTTTCAGCCTGGCTAACCAGCAAACATTCTTCGACAAAAAAGTGCAGGAGGGAACCACCGATAATGAGGGTAATGCTTCTTTCCTGTACGAAGTACCGGACACCTATGCCGACATGGGTGTGCTGCAAACCAATTTCTATACGACCGTGTTTGATGAAACGGGAAGACCCGTAAGCCGTGCAGCGTCTGTTGATGTGTTCACACAGGATGTTTTTTTCGGGATCAAACAGGACTGGTATTATTATTACCCGCTGAACCAGGCAGTGAAATTCCAACTGGCGGCGGTTAACAGGGATGGCAATGCCGTGAACGCAACCGCCCGGGTGGAAGTGATCAAGCATGAGTATCGTACGGTACTGACCAAAAGCGGCAGTTACTTCCGTTACGAGTCACAGAAAGAAGACAAGCTGATGATCGAACAGCAGATCAGTGTCGGAGCCAACACGGTATATAGTTACGTACCCCGCACACCGGGTGATTACGAAATAAAGATCTACAACCCGGGTGCCAGCAATTATGTGAGCCGCAGTTTTTACTCTTACGGCAGCTGGGGAAGCGGTAATACCTCCTTCGAAGTGAGCAGGGAGGGAAATATCGATATCTCCATTGATAAGAAATCTTATTATACCGGTGAGACGGTAAAAGCCCTTTTTAAAACGCCCTTCAGCGGCAAAATGCTGGTTACAACAGAGACAGATCATATCATTACACACCAGACCGTGGAGGTCAGTAACCGTACGGCGAGTGTGGATCTGAAGCTGAATGCCGAAAATGTTCCGAATTTTTATATCACAGCCACTTTGATCAAACCGCATGAGATCTCCGCTATCCCGCTGACAGTGGCCCACGGATTTACCAATGTGATGGTGGAGGAGAAGAACCGGAAGATACCCGTGGAAGTGACGGCAGCAAAATCGGTTCGTTCCAAAACACACCAGAAAGTAACCGTAAAGGCCGCGCCCGGCAGCATGGTGACTTTATCGGCAGTTGACAACGGGGTACTGCAGATCAGCGATTTCAGGACACCTGATCCATATGATCATTTCTACCAGAAAAAAGCCCTGCAGGTTACAGCCTACGACCTTTACCCCTTATTGTTTGAAGAAGTCAGGGCTAAACTTAGCAGCACTGGTGGTGACGGTGACCTGAATATGGAAAAAAGGGTCAACCCCATGCCTGCGAAGAGGATCAGGGTGGTCAGCTACTGGAGCGGTATCAAAAAAGCCAACAGCAGCGGGGTGGCGGAATTTGAGTTTGATGTCCCGCAGTTCAGCGGGGAACTGAGACTGATGGCCGTTTCATACAAAGGCAACAGTTTTGGATCTGCTGAGAACACAATGACCGTGGCCGATCCCATTGTGATCAGTACTGCTTTGCCTAGGTTCTTAAGTCCGGGTGATACGGTATATGTACCGGTTACGCTGACCAATACAACTGATAAACCGGCCAGTGTTACTGCGGGCATCGCGGTAGAAGGACCGGTGAAAGTGGTAGGGAGCAATAATATAAGCGTAAGCCTGACCGGGAAAGCCGAGGGACGTGCCAGCTTCCGTTTAGTGGCCGACCCGAAGATCAATGTGGGCAAAGTAACTGTGACCGTGAATGGTATGGGCGAGAAATTCACCGATATAACGGAGATATCCGTTCGCCCCCCATCTACCCTGCAAAAAGTTACCGGCAGCGGTTCAGTGACAGGTGGCGGCACGCAGAAGATCAATATCGGGTTGAGTGATTTCATACCGGGAAGTGTGAATTACAGCCTGGCGGTAAGCCGGTCACCGGTAGTAGAACTGGGCGAACAATTACGTTTCCTTGTGCAGTATCCTTATGGGTGTACGGAGCAAACAGTCTCCGCGGTATTCCCGCAACTGTATTATGGTGACCTGGCCGATCTGATGCAACTGAACAGGCAGCAGAACAAGTTAAATGCCAATACCAATATCATGGAAGCGATCCGTAAGATCAAAATGCGGCAGTTATATAATGGTGCAGTGACGTTATGGGATGGCGAAGGGAAAGAGGATTGGTGGACCACAATCTATTCAGCCCATTTCCTGCTGGAGGCCCGCAAAGCCGGATTTGAAGTGGACAACAGCTTACTGAATACCATGCTGAATTATATCAGCAATAAGCTGAAGAACCGCGAGACCATCACCTATTATTATAACCGCGACCAGAATAAAAAGATTGCGCCTAAAGAAGTGGCCTATGGATTGTATGTGCTGGCGCTTGCAGGCAAAACGAATGTACCGGCCATGAACTATTACAAAGCCAATACAGCCCTGCTGGCGCTGGACAGCCGGTACCTGCTGGCCGCGGCCTATGCTACTGCGGGCGACAAGAAATCATTCAACAGCATGCTGCCAGCAAACTTCAGTGGTGAAGAATCCGTTCCCCAGTCAGGAGGCAGTTATTATTCGGATGTACGGGATGAGGCCATCGCGCTGAATGCCTTGCTGGAAGTGGATCCGGGTAATGCACAGGTGGGTACCATGGTAAAACATGTCGCCGATAAGCTAAAGACCCGGCGCTGGCTCAGTACACAGGAAAGGGCTTTTGCATTCCTGGCTTTGGGCAAGCATGCAAGAGTCGCTAACAAGTCCGATGCCACAGGGGAGATAAAAGTGAACGGAAAAGTTGTTGCCAAAGTGAATGATGCGGGATGGTCAGGTGATATGAAAACCCTGGGTGGCAGCAATGTGGAACTCGTAACAAAAGGTAGCGGACGGCTCTATTATTTCTGGCAGGCTGAAGGTATCAGTTCCAGCGGCGCTTATAAGGAAGAGGATAGTTACCTGAAAGTGAGAAAACAGTTCTATGACAGGAATGGTAAGATCATCTCCGGCAATTCGTTTAAACAAAATGACCTGGTGATCGTTGGGATCACACTGGAACGTTCGTTTAATACGGCGATTGAGAATGTGGTGATCACCGATCTGCTCCCCGCCGGTTTTGAGATCGAAAACCCGCGTACGAAGGAAATACCGGGAATGGACTGGATAAAGGATGCCGGAACACCTGCCGCCATTGATGTGCGGGATGACCGTATTCATTTCTTTGTGAATGCAGATTTCAATAAGCAAACCTATTACTATGCGGTACGTGCCGTTTCACCCGGTAATTACAAGATGGGACCTGTGAGCGCGGATGCGATGTACAACGGGGAATATCATTCCTATCACGGGGCAGGAATGGTAAAGATCGCACAGTAAATAAGTGAGCTAATTTTTTTCAGGCCGGGATGCAAAGCATTCCGGCTTTTATTTTACCTTTTCCTCTGCATTTTAAGGAGAGTTGCCAGAGTGGCCGATCGGGGCGGTCTCGAAAACCGTTATACCAGCAATGGTATCCAGGG
>CAZEZE010000044.1:0-11550 GCA_964516445.1 uncultured Chitinophaga sp.
GATTTTCCAGTGGTGTAAGGGGTATCAATAACGGTACCGGCGGACTGGGTATTGGTGTGTATGGCAGCCAGGCAGGCAGCGGTTGGGGTGTTTACGGAACAACGCCAAGTGGCCGGGGTGTGTATGGAGAATCCAATACAGGTATTGGCGTTGCGGGTGCCAGTTCCACGAATGCGGGTGTATTTGGAACCAGTAATACAAATAATGCCGGTTATTTCTTTAATAGTAATAATGCCAATACTGCACCAACTGTAAATATTACAACCACTGGCAGCGGAGATGCGTTGAATGCTTTAACATCCGGCACGGGCCGTGCAGGCCTGTTTCAGAATACGAATGGCGCCAATACACAACATGTACTGGCGGTGAATAATGTTGCAGGTGCAAGTGGTCATTCTATCAATTCCACCACGGCCGGTACAGGTAGCGCCGGTTTGTTCAATATCAATAACAGCGCCAGCGCGGCAACAGCCCTGCAGGCCACACATGTTGGTACGGGAGCCAACATTTTTGCAGTTTCAGGTACTATTTCCTCTGCCACTCCCGGTGCAAACTCTACGGGTTTAAGGGGTGTCAATAATGGTACGGCCGGTTTTGGCATCGGTGTTTGGGGAAGCCAGAACGGAGGTGGTTGGGGTGTTTACGGAAATACGGTAAGCGGAACAGGTGTGTTGGGTGATATAAATGCCGGCACGGGAGGTAATGGTTTTGGAGTTAGGGGTGTTGCGAATGGTACAAATCCCTTTGCGGGCGGTGCTTTCCAGGGCCAGACTGGAAGTTTTTATGGCGGTTATGGCGATCTTAATAACCCAGCAGGATTTGCAGGTCTTATTGGCTTTCAGCTTAACGCGGCACCAACCAATAATTTTTCATCTGGTGTGATCGGTATTAATAATGCAACCAATGCAGTTGGACAGGGTGGTTACTTCTCACATGCAGGCGGTGGCTTTGGCGTATTCGGAACAAGCAACACCGGTATTGCAGGCAACTTTGCCAAAACGAATGCCGCCAATACCAACCCAACTATCAGAGCGCAGGATGCGGACATAACATCAACAGGATTCGGGAACGGTTCCATCTTTGCTCAAAAAGGAGCTGGCGGAATTGTATTATCCGGGCAAACGGCGATAAAAGGTGTCAGCAACCTGGCAACAGGTGTGGGTGTCAATGGTGGCAGCCAGACAGGTATCGGTACCGCGGGTGTAACCACCACCGGTATCGGATTGGTTGGTCTTGCCAGTAATGCTGCTGTTGGATACGGATTGATCACCGTTGGCCGGGTACAGATCCAGGGAAATGGCGCCGCACTGAACAGGGTTCTTACATCTGATGCAACCGGCAATGCCACATGGCAACCGCTTGGGGCCATAGGCGGAGTTACCGGAAGCGGTACACTGAATTTTATTCCCAAATGGACACCGAACGGAACCAATCTTGGTAATTCCCAGATGCAGGACAATGGAGGTACAGTGATCCTGGGTTCCAGTCCATTCTTTGATCCCAATTCACTGATCATCACTAATACCCCCGGGAGCGGCGCGAATACATCAGTATCCCTTCAGACCGGTGGTGGTTTTGGTGAGGCATCCGGTTTCTATCATGAGAACGGTTCCAATAAAATACATTTCACTTTCGGCAATTATGATGTGGATGCCGGTTCCAAGGTAATGACGCTGGATGGCAACCAATTGAACGTTGGGATCGGAACGGCAACTCCCGGCGGGCTGCGGTTAAGTCTTCATTCGGTTTCAGGATCTGTTTATGCCCTTACCAAATACAGCAATACCGGAACGGGTGAAAGCACATTTAGTGACGGTTTCGTTGTGGGACAGAACAACTTAACTACGGTCGGAACCGCAATAATCTATAATCTCGAGAACACAGATATTGAGATCGGTACAAATAGCATTATGCGGATGTGGGTTAAAAATAACGGACGCATTGGTATCGGTACTAATACACCCGTGGGACAACTGCATGTGGAAGGAAATGGTGTCGCCACCACAGTAACGCCATCCTGGATCAATTATACCCCCAACAGTTATTTCCGAAATACGGTAGCTTCTGCTGACAATAAGGTCGGCGGCCTTGGTTTTGCAGATGGAAGCACAGGTGCATGGAATGAAGGTCTTACCGGTATTGCCGGAGGTTCGGCCGCTGTTGGTAATATCGGTGTGGTAGGTCTTGCCGGTGAAGTGGCAACAGGTGCCAATATCGGGCTTTATGCACAGGTGGCTAATAGCACCAATGCTAACTATGGTGTTTACTCCATTGCACCTGCAACACCCAACAGTTGGGCAGGTGTATTCTCCGGTCGCGTACAGATCGCTGACGGCACACAGGGTGTGGGACGCATCTTTACGGATAACGGCGCTGGTAATGGTACGGGTATGTGGCAGACTCCTTCAGCAGCGGGGCTGGTGAGCGGTAGTGGTACATTGAATTTTGTGCCTAAATGGACACCGAACGGTACGACCCTGGGAAATTCACTGATCTTTGATAACGGAACTTTTGTTGGCATAGGCACAACTACACCTACCGTTCCCCTTCATGTTAACCGTGCTCCGGTGAACCCGGGTATGGGCGCTCAGCTTTTATTGGAAAACGGAGGTGTACCCTTTGCAACAAACACCGTATCCGTTGATTTCTCTCCCATCGGTGATGCCTTCAGCAGCAATATACCCGGGGCGAGGATCACCGCTTATGATGACGGTGCTTTTAGTTCCTCCCTGCTTTTTTCTACCAAAACACCTGGTGCTTCCGCCAATCCGCTGGCAGAAAGGATGAGGATCAGCTCAGCCGGAAATGTTGGAATCGGCACTACTGCCCCAACATCGAGCCTTCATATTATAAACCCAGCAACCGGAAAGTCAGGATTCATTGTCAGCCAGGATAATGAATTACTGTTACCGGCAGCAAAGGCTCTTAGCGCGGGTCCGATAACATTTGATATTTCTAACGCAGGAATGTTTTGGGGAGATAATTCTTTCTTCGCTCAGCGAAACGATTTTACAACAGGTACTGTTTTTGGTCACCCTTCAGATGCTGCTGTTTCCGCATTTAATCCTACCGGTACTGCGGTTAAAGCTATGTCAGTTTCTGGCCAGGGTTTATTTTCTTCCTCTACATCCGGAACAGCACATCAGGCCTTAACAATAACGGGTACAGCTGTACGGGCAGTTGGAAATACTGGTATTGCTTTGCATACTTCAGGCGCTGTAAGAATGGCCGGTATCGGCGAAGCCAGTGGTTATGTGTTAACCAGTGATGGTTCTGGCAATGCCACCTGGCAGGATGCCACGGCAACAAGGGTTGCATTCTCGGTGCACGGGCTGACCAGTCCGGTTGCAGTACCCTTATTTACCTATGTTCCCGTTACTCAATGGGCGGTGGTTGATTATGAAGAAGGAAGTGTTGGCAATTACAATTCAGGAACAGGCGAATATACCATACCTAAAACCGGGAAATACCAGATCTCCAGTGCGATGATCTTTGAGGCACCCGGGGCAAATGGAGCCGGTTACAATGGTATCGCATTATTTGTTAACGGGAATCCCGTTACTTTGGGATTCAATTCAATGACTTCAACCACATTGGTGAATGGAATGCAGGTTTCCGGAGACTTTGACCTGGTTGCAGGTGATCTTGTCACGATCCAGGTTTTTCATAATACGTCCGGGTCTGTTAATATAAATAATTCGGCAAACCGTTATAATTCCTGGTCCGTGCATTTAATCAAATAATTGAAATTTCAAAAAAAACAGATATGAAAAAAGTACTTTTTATACTCGTTGCGATTGCCGGCGTCGCTTCCGTGCATGCCCAGGAAGGGAAAAGCAAATCGCTGGAACCTGGTAAATCCCTGACCGTACAGGAGGCTAACCAATTAAACGGGAATGCCCAGCCTGTCATGAAGAACGGAAAACCCTACGCTCAGTGGGTAGCCGAGGAAAAAGCAAAGAAGAAAGCAGAACCGGCTCCAGCCGCCGTTTCTGAACAACAAATGGTTTCGATCAATGCGGCCGCTGCGAAACCAGCACCGGCGAAACCGCAAGTTATCGGGGCAAAACCTTACAGCGGTTATAAAGAACCTGCACCGGATAATAAAAAGGTAGTGGTGACAGAAGAGGCCCTGGTTAAGGCTGAACAACCTGCTGCTCCCCGTCCTGCTACTGATGCATTATTGAATCATTTTGGTACCGGCCAGGTGATCGAAGCGCCTAAACCGGCTGCCTCCGAACCCGGGTCTTTCCAGGCCGCGGTTGCCAACAAACAGGTAATAACGCCGGCTAAGGCAGTTACACCTTCCCGTTCTGCCGCGGAGATCGAAAATGCAAAACAACAGCAACAGCAAACCGCCGGGGCTAAAGTTGCAAAAGACAAGGAAGCGGCAGCTGCTTCATCTACTGTACCAGAACTAAAAGTGGAAACAACTACAGATGCCCCTGCTCCCGCGGCACCCGCAGCCAAACCACCGGTGGCACCGCCTGCAGGAAAACAAGAATAGTCCGGGTAAAAACCAACATAGAAAATGCAAAGGCCCTCTGACAGAAGAGGGCCTTTCTTTTGCTTCCCGGGAAATAAAAAAGAGAAGAGTTTTGACTCTTCTCTTTAAAAATGAAATGATTTAAAATCGCCCGCTAGCTTTTCGGCTTCGTGGTTGTTTTTGCGGCAGGTTTTGTGCCTGTTTTCAGGTTTTTATCACATACATCCAGGTTGCCTTTTGCCCCTGCAAATTGCGGGAAGAATGTCAATGCTTGCTGGAAGTCAGCTTTCGCGCCGGCAAAATTTTTGGCATCCATTTTCAGTACACCGAGAAGATTGGAAGCAGCTGCATTCAGGGGAACAGCCTGCTGGCTGCCATCCACGGAAGTAAAGAGCACGCCGAGTTTCTTGCTGCTGGTATCCGCTATTACCGCACGGGCTGATGCCTCGGCCTCCAGGGTCCGTTTTAGCTGGTATTGGCCAACGGCCATTTTGTAAATATGGTAGGGGCTTTTGGTCTTGGGAACCACCTGCTCGTATAAGCCTACGGCTGTTTTGGGATCACCCAGTTCATCATAGCATTCCGCCGCACGCGCCATGGCGTCAACATTGGCGGGTGTTGATTTGTACACTTCTTCTGCCAGCAGCAGGGAACTGACATAGGATTTGGCATTGAAATAAAGCATGGATAAGGTATCCTTGTAGATCATGCCATTGTCTACTGCGATATAGCCGTGCAGGGCATTGATGGCCGTGTTCAGGTCACTGTAATTGATCGCCTGGTAATAGATCTTCAGGTAATGTTTCTTCAGGGCGGAAGAATCCTGGGCCTGCGCCGACGAAACGGCGGCCAGACAGGAAAATCCTAACAGTAATTTTTTCATCACTAAGGTTTTTTGATTGGCGTTAAAAATAGGGGTTCCCGCTTAGATTTCACAGCATTTTTCCCGGTTAATTTTCAGTTGTATAATTTGCAGTATGTACCTGAAAAACATAGTGGTATTGGTGCTGGGAGGGTTTGCCTTCCCTGTGTTCGGACAGCAGGGAGTGACTTCGTCGCCTGCCGGTTCGAAAGAGGATTCGCTCGACAATGAACGGCTGGCCAGAATGATCAGTCTTTCCGAAGTGGTGATCCGAAATGACCTCAATGTTGCCCGGTTTATCGGCCAGGTTAAAAATGATACCACGTTTTACAAGGCCTTCCGCAACCTCCATATCCTGGGATTCAGTTCCTGGAATGATATCCGTATCCGGGATAAGAAGGGAAAGATCAGGGCGTCCTTGCAAAGCAAAACAAAACAACTCCGGTCGGCCGGTTGCCGCAGTATGCAGGTGCTGGACGAGAACCATAGCGGTGATTTTTATAGAAGTGATGGCAGTTATAATTATTACACGGCTGATTTATATGCTGGTTTGTTTTTTACAAAGGGATCTGTTTGCGGCGAGAATAATATTGTGAAAGGGATCGATTTCAGGCCCCGGTCACAAAGCGGGATGGCAAAGCACAAGGAACAGCTCAAGATGCTGTTCTTCAATCCCGGGAAAAAAATACCGGGTATACCTTTTATAGGCGACAAGATCGACATCTTCGACCCGGACAGGGCTGAACTTTATGATTTCAGCATCGGGTATGATGATTATGAAGGACAATCCTGTTATGTGTTTTCCATCACGGTAAAAAAAGATCTGCCCGGCGGCAAAAAGAACCGCGTTGTTATTGACAGCATGATCACCTGGTTCAGTACAAAGACCATGGAAGTATTGGCCCGTAAATATGATATGAGTTATGATGCAGGTGTATATGATTTTGATGTGCATATGGAAGTGCAGATGACCAAATTCGGAACATATCTTGTTCCAAAACTCCTGCGCTATATCGGCAACTGGGACGTGATCTTGAAGAAAAGGGAGAGAGGAATGTTTACGGCGACCTTGTTTGAGTTTAAAGACTGATGTCTGAGGACAGAAGACTGAAGACTCAGGACTGAAGACTGAGGACTGTCGACTGCAAGACTGCTTACTGCCAGGCTGCCTACTGCCGGCTGCCCACTGTACTACTGTACTTTCTCCACTTCTCTATCACCTGTTCCATATCCGGGGGAAGTTCCGATTCAAAGAAAACCTCTTTCCCTGTGCCGGGGTGGATGAAACCAAGGGTCTTTGCATGAAGGGCCTGGCGGGGGCAAAGCTGGAAGCAATTGTCGACAAACTGTTTATATTTTGAAAACACAGTTCCTTTCACAATTTTATCGCCTCCGTAGAAATCATCATTGAACAAAGGGTGGCCGATATGTTTCATATGCACCCTGATCTGGTGGGTGCGTCCTGTTTCCAGAATACATTCCACCAGTGTCACATAACCGAACCTTTCCAGCACCCTGTAATGGGTGATGGCCTCTTTACCATGATCGCCTTCTGGGTAGGCCTCAAAGAGTTTACGGAAGCGGAGATGTCTTCCCACATGAGCGATGATCGTGCCGCTTTCCTTTTCCAGGTCACCCCATACAAGGGCCACGTATTGTCTCCTTACCGTATGGTCGAAGAATTGTTTAGCGAGCTGCCGCATGGCCACATCAGACTTGGCCAGAACCAGCAACCCACTGGTGTTCTTGTCGATCCTGTGCACCAGTCCAAAACGGGGTAAGTGATCTTCTGATATTCCCGGTTGAACCTGCTGCAGGTGCCAGGCAACCCCGTTCAACAAGGTACCCGAATAATTACCGCTGCCCGGATGCACCACCATGCCCGGGGGTTTGTTGATCAGCATCAGGAAAGCGTCCTCGTATACGATATTAAGCTCCATCTTTTCCGGTACCACATCCGTTTCATCCGGACTCATGTCGGAGTAGATGATGATGCTGTCCAGCGGCTTTACCTTATAGTTAGGACGAATTTCTTTCCCGTTCACAAGTACCAAACCGGTGTTGATGGCCTGCTGCAGTTTGTTACGGGTGGCACCTTCCAGGCGTCTCATGAGGAATTTATCGATCCGCAACGGTTCCTGGCCCTTGTCGATCGTGATGCTGAACCGTTCGTACAGTTCATCGCTGCTGTCGGTTGATTCTGTCATATTATCCGGTAATTCGTCCTGCATGGCCTGCAAAGGTAAAGGTTGGCGTTTTGTTGGTAGATTTGCCTTTTATTCATGGCCAAACAACAAATATTATTCAGGGACCTGGGTGTGATGGACTACCAGGCTGCCTGGGACTACCAGGAGCAGCTTTTACAGGAGAACCTGCGGAGGAAGTCGGCAGTCAGCAGTCCTCAGACTTCAGTCCTCAGTCCTCAGTCTTCAATCGGCAGTCTTCAGTCATCAGTCAGCAGTCGGCAGTCAGAGTCATCTTCCCACTCGCCACTCCCCACTTGCCACTACCTTCTCTTTGTAGAGCATCCCCCTGTCTATACACTCGGCAAGAGCGGGAATAAGGAAAATGTTCTACTGGGAGAAGAAGAACTGAAAGCAAGGAACATCCAGTTCTTTCAAACGAACCGGGGCGGGGATATCACTTTTCACGGCGCCGGTCAGATCGTTGGTTATCCCATTCTTGACCTGGAAAAATTCACCACGGATATCGGCAAATACCTCCGTAATATCGAGGAAGTAATCATCCTGACCCTGAAAGCATACGGCATTGCCGGGGAGCGCTCGGCCGGTGAAACGGGTGTTTGGATCGATGCCGGAAAACCCGGGAGGGAGCGGAAGATCTGCGCCATCGGGGTACGCTGCAGCCGATGGATCACCATGCATGGCTTCGCCTTTAACATTAACACAGATCTTACATATTTCAATCATATCATACCCTGCGGGATCAGCGACAAACAGGTCACTTCCCTTGAAAAGGAACTGGGCCTGAAAATAAACATGGAAGAAGTGAAAGAAAAGGTCAAACGGAATTTTGAAAAAGTATTTGATGCAGGGTTGGTATCAGAACTCTTTCTCTAAAAAAAATTTGTGTTTTTCCAGGATTTTGCCGTCTTCATAAAGTTCAAAACGGAACCATCCAGCGTGGTAGAAATTCGCTTTATCCAATTTAAACTCTTTCTCCTTTATATCCTTGAGTTCAAATAACTGCGTATCCTCTTCAAAGAATTTTATGGAATATTTCTTGGGTTTCTCGCTGTCGGGCAGGCGGATACAAACATATCCGTCGCGGCAGGTGAAAACATAGAGGGAGGGTACAAATGCATTGGAACTTTTCTTGACAGTGACCGGTACGGGCACAGCCACAGAATCGGCTGTACCGGGAAAACCATTCAGTTGTATCACAATGGGTCTTGCCTTTTCGGCGGTATCCAGCGGCGAGTTGTCATTGATCACAGGATTCTTGTCAGTTACCACGGGTTTGTGAATTTCCGGAGTAATGGTTTTCGCGATACGCAAGGTATCCTTAACCGGTCGTTTGGCCTGGCTGAACAGGTATAGGCCCTTGTCCTGCATAATGTACAGGCGGTAGAACATATGATCATTCGGGGCTTTGGCATCCATGAAACCGTTTTGCGGGGAAGTGGGATCGGCCACGGTCAGGATCGATTTGTAACCGGTAAGACTGTCGTAGGAACGCTGGATACTGATCTGTTTTACATTTTCCAGGTTGTTGACCCATCCGATGATGACACGGTTATTGCCGGCGTTGATCAGTGAGAATTTGGGAAGGGTGTCCTGTGCACAGAGCCGTTCTGCAGCAATAAAAGAAAGGAATAAAGTGAACAGGATCAGTTTTTTCATATTCCTAAAACGAATACGGTATTGGATTCATATACCAGCGTGAACAAAGATAGGGCAGGTGCGGGATTAACCTAAAATATTAACGTTCCCTTTTTCAATGAGGCATTGCCACTGAGTCCGCCGCTGTGCATGAGCAGTATCCTGCTTTCTTCCGGAAATTTTTTTTTCTGTACCAGGCTTACCGCAGCAAAACATAATTTTCCGGTATACACAAAATCGGTGGGGATTCCTGTTGCAAGGTGCCAGTCGTTCATGAAGCGGATCAATTCGTCAGTGTATTTTGCATAACCTCCAAAATGATATTCGTGAAGTATTGTGTAATTGTTCGCTTTGACGGGGATGAGTTGCCCGACTTCTTCCTCCAGGCTGAAGTTGTTCTTTAATACACTGATCCCGATGAACTCCCCCTGGCCCGTGTCCGATTGTATTAATCCGGCCAGCATGGTTCCGGTACCTGTTGCGCAGAGAATATGCGTATAGTTTCTGGCAGGGTCGATAAATTCCGCAATGGTGGCTGCACCCTTTGCCCCCAATACACCATAACCACCCTGATGAACAAAATAATTTTCTTCCTGCCGGAGTTCAGCCGGGATCTCTTGCTTGGCATAAGCTGAACGATCAAGGAATACGAGGTCCATGCCCATGGCAGATACCTGTTGCAGGATACCGGATAACACAAGGGGCCGTTCGCCACGGATGATACCCGTGCAGTTGAATGCGTGTAATTGACAGGCTGCCGCGGTGGCCAGCAAGTGGTTGGACCAGGCACCGCCAAAAGTGACCAACCTTTTCTTTTTTAACTGGCGCGCCTCTTCCAGGTAATAGCGCAGCTTGAACCATTTGTTGCCGGAGATGAAAGGATGTATTTTATCCAGGCGGAGCATATCCAATTCAATTCCATGTGATGCGAATTGCGGGAGCATTACCTTATCCGTTGTGATTGCCTGAAGATGGATATCCTGCATATAAATTAGAATGATCGTCTTGGCGAATTTACTTTAATTTCGTCCCGCATTTTTTACCACTGATTATGACAAAACCTACATTGGTGATCCTCGCGGCCGGAATGGCCTCCCGGTACGGAAGTATGAAACAGGTACAGGGCTTTGGCCCGTCGGGTGAAACGATCATGGATTATTCCATTTTTGATGCCATCCGCTCCGGTTTCGGGAAGGTGGTTTTCATCATCCGCCGCGAATTCGCCGAAGATTTCATGAATATCTTCGAACCCAAACTGAAAGGAAAGATCCGGACGGCGTATGTTTTCCAGGAGCTGGATGCATTCACCGAAGGGTTTGCCTATCCGGCGGAAAGAACAAAACCGTGGGGTACGGCCCATGCGGTATTGTGTGCACAGGATGAGGTGAATGAGCCCTTTGCTGTAATCAACGCAGATGATTATTACGGGAGCAATGCCTTTCAGAATGCGGCCGGCTTCCTGAATAATGAATGTTCCGAAAGGAATTACGGCATTGTCGGGTATGATCTGCTGAAGACCCTTTCGGATCATGGTACGGTGAACAGGGGCGTTTGTGAACTGGATGCGAATGGAGACCTGGCCGGCATCACCGAACGGATCAATATTTCAAGGAGGGACAAGCGCATCATTTGCGATGACGACCTGGAACCCGAGGAATTGCCGCTGGATACCCGGGTGTCGATGAACTTCTGGTGTTTTAACACTTCTTTTTTCCGTTATACCAGGCAACTTTTTTCTTTATTCCTGCAAGACAGGGGTCTTGAACTCAAGTCCGAATTTTTTATTCCCATCGTGGCTGACCAGTTCATCAAAGATGGAGGAAGGATCGGGATCATTCCCACGACCTCCCTTTGGTTCGGGGTGACCTATAAGGAAGATGCTCCCTTTGTGGAGCAAAACCTGCGCAAGCTGATCAACGCAGGAGTGTATCCTGAAAATCTGTGGGGATAAGGCAGGGCCAAAAAAAACTGCCCCTGAAAGGGACAGCCTTCTATTCTATAGGGGTCTGTTCGTTTAGTCTCCTTTTACCATAAATACATAGTCAATCATTTTCTTTACCTGGTCCTGTTTTGCGAGCCCGCGAACGGACGATTTTGCCGGTAGTTTGAGTGAACGGTAACTGGTGTCTTTCTTCAGTTCTTCAATGGCTTGAAAAATGTAACGTGACTGGATGGCAAAGGCCACTGCTTCCGATTCTGTTTCTTTGTTGCTGAGTACCCCGATCACTTCGCCATTTCGGTTGAAAACCGGTCCGCCGCTGTTGCCCCGGTTGGCGGCGATGCCCAACTGGCAGCTTAAGGTGTCGCCGTTATAACCGGTACGGGCGCTCAGGTAACCTTCACTGTATACAATATCATTG
>CAZEZE010000045.1:0-11500 GCA_964516445.1 uncultured Chitinophaga sp.
TTCGGTATCCTTGATCTTACCTTTAAACTCGGCTTTGGGAAATTTATGGCTTTCCACATAATTCTCATTGAAATGTTCCTCCATCAGGGCCCTTTCAAAAGCAAAGCCCTTCATCAGCACGGCAAACTGGATGGCCCCGCTTTTGGTATCCACCACGCAGGTGGCCGTACGGTTCGTGCCTTCAATTTTTTCGGGGGAGGAAGGGGAAGTAGCATCGAAACCGATGGTTCCGCTCTTGGTAAAATACCGCTGTGCAAAAGAACTTCCCGCTACCGGGAGAATAAAGAAAAGCATCAAAAGAAGATTTTTCATTTTCATTTTTTTAAGTGGTTGTAAATTATTTTTGGGCATCCACGACGCTTCGAACAAGAATCACGTCTGAACCCAGTAATTCGTCTTTATTAAATCCGGAGCAAATTCCTTTAACCGCGACACGCATCCCTGTTTTCAGCGGGGCTGCTTCGGCGCTGTGACTGCTGTCCACGCTGCAGCGCACGGATGACATAGAGGCCGTATCCCCCAGGATAATGGAATAAAAACCCCTGTCATCCCGGTTCAGTTCTTTGACCAGCCCTTCAACGCGGATCACTTTATCCCAGTATTTTTTTCCGGAGATTTGTTCATCAGACTCGAATTCACCGATCAGCTGCGTGGCAGTAACTGTAAAGTCAGGTTTCATTTTGGCCGTGTCTTTATGTGTCCTGTTATACTCCTTATAGATGTAAATGGCCACCGCTGCCAGTACCATCAACAGCGGCAGGACGATATAACGGATGACATTTTTTCGTTTCATATACAGTGGCTTTATGCAGTTAATTATTAAGCATTCCGTTATCGATCCATTTCTTTACGGCGGCGATCTGGCAGGGAGTCATCTTCGACATGCCTTTGGGCATGGGGGAAAAACCGGTGGCGTGACTGATGGAACCATAAAGGGTTCCGTTCTGACCGATCGCCTTATCGGCCGCATAGGTCCCCATTACAATTCCCCCGGACGGAAAACTACCGGTATGGCAAGTGTAACAGAACTGCTGAAAGACAGGCACAATTTTCTGAGCATAAGAAGCGGTAGTGCTGGTGTCGGTGCAGGGGCCGTTCGTTATTCCGTAAAGAAGTTCTTCCTTGTCATAATAACAGGAACCAAGTGACAGCAGGAAGAAAGAAATTATCAGTAGACTGAAAAACCATTTCATTGCAGAACATTTAATTGTTAAGGGAGCCGGCATCGATCCATTTCCGGATCTGCCTGATCTCGCAATCGGATAGTTTGGCTGAGTTCTTCGGCATCGGCGAATAACCGGGTTGATGTGCAACCGAGCCATAGAGCTTGCCGTTCAGGGCCGAGATCCTTACAGCGTCGTAGGTCGACAGATCAATATTGCCACCGAGGTTGGCCGGGTTATGGCATCCTGCACATTTCGCCACCATGATCGGTTTAACCGCCCCGCTGTAGGTAAATACAGCCGTATCGCAGGCCCCGATACAATTGTTATTACGGGCTCCCTGGTTGATCCATTTCTGGATCAGCGCTTTTTGCTCCGCGGTCATCGGCGGCATCGGAGGCGGCGGCATCCTGTCCCCATCCGTTTTGATGATCACCTTGTATAATTTGCTGTCTGCCGCATTACCGGGTTTCACATACCGTATGATATTCGTATACGAAGTAAGGTTAACCCCGTCAGCATGCGTGATATTGTCATGGCAACCACTCATGGTACAGTTGGATGAAATAAGCGGCATGACCTGGTTCACGAAATAGACCGAATCAGGGCTGCAGTTCGATGTTGGCGGGGGCGTTCCTCCTCCTCCACCCGTTCCGGATCCCGATCCGGACCCTGGGAAAAGTATCTCGTGACGACAGGCATTCAACAGGATCAGCATAATGATAATAACCGGGATCAAATACGTGAATTTGTTTTTCATATTGTTGGGTTTGATGCAATGAACAGATCAATCTGAATCAGCATTCACTGCTTTAACAGCAACTACCGTTGCGGGTTCTTGAAAGCCGAATGAATACTAACGGTTAAACCAGGGGGAAAAGGAATCAGGCCTGCCGGGGAGGTTGCAGGAACTCCCAAACATGTTCGGAGGTTTTACCTGTCACGAGTCGATCATTCCGTTCAGAAGGATCCGGTAAATAAAAACCGGAAACCGGAATATCCGTGACCATGGGAGAAATTACATGAGCGATGGTACTTTGATTCACATTGTGACAGGGAAGCTGGTTATCGATATCATCATCCGCCGCCGTGCCGTCATCACCTCCATAATGCATGGCAATGAACTCGAAAAAATCAATACTTTGATCCTGGCGGTGGTGCTGAAAAAAATGAGAGATCAGCTGGGGTACCCGGAACAATTGCCCGATCTCCGTATTACCGGAGAGGTGAACAGAAATCAGCAATATGAGCAGGGTGTTACGCATTCTCAGCAGCTAAATATTCAAAAATGATGCCATGTGTCATACAACTGTCATCACAGGTATTTTATTGTACCGGGAAGCTTAAATAAGATGAAAATTACTGCTGAATAATACGGTTTCGTAACGTAAAACTCCAAAACTTGATCTACCTCAATAAAAGTTCACAGGGTTTCAGTCCGGTGTGTTTCTTAAAGGCCGTGGAGAAATGGGAAATGGAGGAATAGCCGAGCAGGAGCGACACTTCGGTAACGCTCAGGCCTTTCTCATACAAAAGGTATTTGGCATGTTCCATACGTTGGCTCTGGTAAAAATCAAATACCGTGGTGCCGAATAATTCCTTGAAGCCCTTTTTCAGGTAACACTCGTTGATCGCTACTTTCCGGCTCAGTTCTTTGATGGTTATGGGCTCGCCGATATGCTGTACAAGGATCTCCCTTGCCTTTATGATCTTTTCGCGGTCCGCCTCATTGGCCAGGAACTTGCAATTCACCACATCTATTTCCTTTTCTCCCAGCATACAATCGAGACTGTACAATAAAAGCATCTGGGTCTGCGCATTGATATAGATATTCTCAAGACTGTCGGAATATGTATGGTTCAGCACCCCCTCCAGCACCATGCGGGTCTTGCCGCAAAGAGGGAGTATTTTGGTAAAAGAAGACTGGTGCTTGAAATTGAGGATATCATCCGTTAGTACCGCATTTCCTTTCCGGGGTTTTACAAACTGGCTGAGGTGCATGGGTGAGAACGTAAAACTTACCACGTCCACACTGTCCACGCGCTCCTGGCAGCCTTTGGATGCCCCGAACTGGCACATATCACATTCCGTATCCTTTTTGCGGCAATAAACATTTCCGCTCACACAAAAACGGAGTTCGAGAAAGTTCGCCGACTCTTCAGTGCGGGTGAAATGATAGACCAGCATCCCGGTGTCTTCGATATTCCATTGGGAATTCCTGCGGTAACGGTGGATGGTATATTGAACAGAGCCGGGGATCTGCTGTTGTCTTTCCTGCAACAAATGCATATCACCCTGCATCAGGTTCTGCCTGTGGGCCAATGCCAGTATGTCCGGGGGGTTGTGCATGATTCAAAGTACAAATTTACAACTTCCGGGGCATACTCGATGGTGCAACTTTAACCACACCTCTTTTCTGTTCATTTTTAACAAGCTATGATGAAAAAAACTTCAATATTATTACCTAAAAGCTAACTTTGCCTGCCCTCCCGTAAAGAGGGCCCTTTCCTTTAATAAAGCATGATTCATCCGCATACATACATACATCCGAATGCCAGGCTGGCAACCAATGTAAAGGTTGACCCTTTTACTGTCATTCACCAGGATGTTGAGATCGGTGACGGGACCTGGATCGGTTCCAATGTAACCATTATGGAGGGCGCCCGGATCGGCAAGAACTGCCGGATCTTTCCGGGAGCAGTGATTTCCGCCATTCCGCAGGACCTGAAATTCCATGGGGAATATTCCAATGTGCTCATTGGTGATAATACCACGATCCGGGAATTCGTGACCGTGAACCGGGGAACGGCTGACCGGGAGAAAACCGTGATCGGCAAGAATTGCCTGATCATGGCCTATTCCCATTTCGCACACGACTGCCTCGTGGGTGATAATTGCATCGTCAGTAATAATACCCAGGTGGCTGGTCATGTGACCATCGGCGAATGGGCCATCCTAGCAGGTATGTGTGCTGTGCACCAGTTCGTCAAGATCGGATCGCATTCCTTTATTGCCGGAGGTTCACTGGTCAGCAAAGATGTTCCCCCCTATATAAAAGCCGGGCGCACACCCCTCAGTTATGCCGGTGTCAATTCGATCGGTTTGAAACGCCGCGGTTTCAGCGTGGAGCGGATCAACCATATCCTGGACATTTACAGGGTCCTTTATAATAAAGGCATGAACACCAGCCAGGCCGTGGAATACATTGAAGAGGAAATGCCCGCCACCGACGAACGGGATGAGATCGTGACCTTTATCCGGGAGAGCGGCCGGGGCATCATCAAACGCTTCACCAAAGGCAACCATGATGATGATCTCCCTATCTGATGCGGGAAAAAGGTTTAACCGTGACTGGATCTTCCGTCATGTCAATTACCGGTTCGAAACAGGAAAATCCTATGCCATTACAGGTCCCAACGGGAGCGGGAAAAGCACTTTGTTGCAGGTGCTGAGCGGATCAACGATGCTGAATGAAGGAACTGTTCAGTATGCAATGAACAATACGCCGTACTCAACGGAGCGGATCTTTCAGCAGGTTTCCTTGTGCGCCCCATACCTTGAGGTCATTGAAGAAATGACACTGAAAGAGTTTTTGGGTTTCCACAACGGGTTCAAGTCTTTTTTACCGGGCATCACCATCGATTTTATCATTCATGCCGTTGGCCTGGAAAAAGCCCTGAACAAACAGATCCGTTATTATTCTTCGGGAATGAAACAACGGGTCAAGCTGGCGCAATGCATCTTTTCCGATACGGCGATCGTGCTGCTCGACGAGCCCTGCACCAACCTGGATGCGGCCGGACTTAGATTATACAACGAACTGATCGCCCTGTATTGTCCAAAAAGAATGGTGATCGTTAGTTCAAACGATCACCATGAATATGAATTTTGTACGGAGAGGCTCAGTATGACGGACTGGAAATAAAACTATTATTTTTCTTCCTTGTTCCTGTACACATAGGTTCTCTTTACAATTTTCGTGGCTTTTCCCTTTTCATCCCAGGTGGTGCGCTGCGTCCAGTTACCCTTTTCATCATGGGTCTCATAGGTATACTTTGTCACCTTGGTAGTGGTTGAATCCTTCGTGGTATTGGTATTGGTCGCCTCCGTTTGCTCCCCTTTGTCATTATACTTAGACGTACCCGATGATTTTATTTTTCCCACACTGTCTTTCGATGTAAAGGATGTTTGCATGGTTTTATCGTATGTGGCTATCCCCTCCTGCCTGAACACACTGTCTTTATCATATTGTTTCCAGGAAAGCACCATGCCCTGTTCATTCTGGGTAATGTTCGTGTAATAGATATCCAGTTTCCCGGCAGAGTCAAAGGCCTGTGCCGTAGTGTACTGTCCCTTGTCATCGAGCATGGTTTCAAAGGAACCGGAGGGTTTTCCGTTTTTTGTGTTAACCGCTCCTTTCCACAGGCCATTGGGATGCCTGGTATACTCGGCGTATTCCTTGACATTGCCCTTGCTGTCCTTTGATGTCCACCGGACAGAATAACCATTTTTATCGAATTCACTAATGCTGATACAACAGGAATCCATTTCTCCCGCCACCCCCGCACTGTCGGTTTTGTAAGGTGTTTCCTCGTAAGAGGCAATATCCCCGTTCAGGTTCTCGGCCGCGATATCGCTGTACTTTGCCGTTTCAGCCGTCTCCTTTTCTTTTTTATCCTTGCAGGATATGAGCAGGAAGAGGCCTGTAACAATCATCAGTAATTGTTTCATTGTAACTGTTTTTAGGTTAAAGAATGCAGGGAGGAATTAAGCAGATTCGCAGGGGGGAGAAGACCCAATTTAACCAAATTATCTAGAATACACCTTTTTTATACCGGTATTTTTATTCCCTCAAAGGGGGCGGCTATGCGGCAGGGTTATTTCGCCATCACTTCTGTCCCGCAATCCCTGCCGATCTGCTGGGCGCCATCAGGATCATTGTCGGCTTCCTTCATGGATTTGTATTTCACCAGTAATTTTTCCGCCACGCAATCACAAAGACGCCCGATCTGAACCTGCGTGAAGAGTTGCTGCTGTTCGTTCTTTTTGGTAAAATCACGCAGACAATCATTCACCAGTTTATCCCTGGTCCATTTGTTTTCCGCTGTACATCCTGCCAGTAACGTCAGCATTCCGGCTACTATGATATTTTTCATGCCTTTATTTTATGGATTGATATGGGAAACCCTGCTATTTGAAAATATACCTGTATCCCAACCTTACCGCTGGCTGGCGATGAGTAAATTCAGGTCGGTGTATTTGAGGTCAAACCGCTGGCTCAGGTAAAAATTCGTCAGTGCTCCCTTGAAAAGATAGATCCCGCTGCGCAGGTGCAGTTTGTGCCATACGAGGTTCTCGAAACCACCCTCTTCACCGGCTTCCAGCAAGAGAGGCATCAGCACATTACTGATCGCCTGCGATGCCGTTCGGGCAAACCCCGAGGGGATATTGGGCACACAATAATGTATGACCCCGTACTTCATAAAAATGGGATGTTCATGTGACGTGATCTCCGATGTCTCAAAACAGCCACCCCTATCGATACTCACATCAATAATCACGGAACCCGGCCGCATATTGCTGACCATTTCCTCCGTCACCACCATGGGGGTGCGGCCTGTTTCGGAACCCAGTGCACCTACTGCCACTTCACAGGTCTTTAACTGCTTGGCGAGCATGCGGGGCTCTATCACAGAGGTCCACATACGCTGACCGATATTGTTCTGCAACCGCTTCAGCCGGTAAACGCTGTTGTCAAAGACCTTGACGGAAGCGCCCAGCGCAAGGGCCGCTCTTGCGGCATATTCGCCCACGATACCGGCACCTATGATGATCACTTTAGTGGGGGCGATACCGGATATTCCACCCAGTAACACTCCCTTTCCGTGATTGGCGGATCCCAGGTATTGCGCCGCGATCAGCATGACCGCGCTGCCCGCGATCTCACTCATACTTCTGACAATGGGGTAAGAATCACTATCATCCTTGAGATTCTCGAATGAAACGGCGGTGACCCTTTTTTCCATCATCTTTTCCAGTATCGAGGCCTTCATCACTGAAAGATGAATAGGGGAAATAATGATCTGGTTCAGTTGCAACAGGTCCAGGTCTTCTTCTATGATGGGCGCGCTTTTCACCAGTATGGGACATTTGAAAACATCCTCCCGGCTGTAAACGATCTTCGCGCCGGCTTCACTATAGTCCTTATCACGGTAATGTGAGGCTTCTCCGGCATTATGCTCGATCACCACCTGGTGACCGTTACTGATCAAAACACTTACCGCATCGGGTGTGAGGGCGATCCTGTTTTCCTGGAAAGCGATCTCTTTGGGGATCCCGATCATCATGCCTTCTGTTTTGGGCCTGATATCCAGGGTTTCCTCGAGGGTCTCGTAACTGAAAGAAGTACTTATTCTGGGCTTTTGCTGGCTCATGTAGCTGGTTGCTGGTTACTGGTTCCGGGGCGGGGATCCCGATGATGCAAACATTCTGAATGCTCCTCAAATGTACCTAATTCTCCGCGATTTTTATCCTTCTTGTAAGGTTATCAATGAGCTCAATATAGACATGAACGGTGTCCCCGGGGAAGATACCGGGGGCTTTTTCCGGCCACTCGGCCAGGCAGATTTCACCACTGTATAAAACATCCTCCACTCCGGCCCGGATGGCCTCTTCTTCATTCTTTACCCGGTAAAGATCCAGGTGAAAAAGTGGTTTTTTAGTCCCATCGCAGGAATATTCATATTCATTCACCAGTGAAAAAGTTGGGCTGCCGACCACGTCCTTTACCCCTTTTACATCGCATAAAGCGTGTATGAACGTTGTTTTCCCGGAACCCATCGGGCCGTGAAAAGCAAAAACAGAACGGCCTTCCGCCGTTTTCCAGAACTCATTTGCAGCCTGGTGTATCGTTTCAGGGGTAATGACCCATTCCATTCTGCAAATTTAAGCCGGAACTACAACCATGTTGTAAACATATTTCCCTTGTCGCAAAGTGGCCTCGGGGGGATGGGGTAAATTTGTGGTGCTATTTGTCGTGAGGCGTGAGTGTGTAGTGACTCATAGCACGGCTATTTATCTGAAAGTAAAGGCCCGGATAATTTGATAAACTATGGAAAAAGTACAATGGAAAGTGGAAGGGATGGACTGCAACACCTGCGCGCTGAATATCCATAAATACCTGGAGAAGCAGGGCCTTAAGAATATCAGGGTTAACTTTGCCACCGGGGATGTGATTTTTGACGGGACAGATGGCCTTGTAAAAGAAAAGATCAGCAAAGGCATTAATGACCTGGGATATACCGTCGTCAATACCGGGTTGGTAAGCAACGGCCAGCCTGTAACGGGGCAACAAAAACCCTTTCTCTCCACACACCTGCAACGGTTCTGGTTCTGTCTTCCTTTTACGGCACTGCTCATGCTGCACATGATCCCCGGCATTCATCACAACGCCAACTGGAACTGGCTGATGAACCACTGGGTTCAACTGGCGCTCACCATTCCCGTTTATGTGGTTGGCATGAGCTTCTTTGGCCGGAGCGCCCTGAAAAGTATCCGTAACAGGGTACCCAATATGAACGTGCTGATCACCATCGGTTCCACTGCCGCATTTGTATATAGTTTATATGGCAGCCTGACCGGGCAGCCGGAACAATACATGTTCTATGAAACCACTGCAACCATCATCACCCTGGTCTTTATGGGTAACTACCTGGAAGACGCTTCTATTGCTTCCACACAAAGGGAACTGAACAAACTGGCGAAATCACAAAAGGTCATGGCCAATATGATCGCCTTTGATGATGAACATAAGGAGCAGATCTTCCCGGTGGAAAACACATTGCTGCGGGTCGGTGACCTTATCCTGGTGAAAAGCGGCGAACAGGTTCCCATCGACTGCAAGATCCTCTGGGGTGATGTGCATGTAAATGAAGCGATCATTACGGGTGAAAGCGCCCCTATCCATAAAAAACCAAAGGACACACTCATCGGGGGAAGCGTGATCACCGACGGTACTATCAAGGCCCAGGTGACAGCAGCCTGGAACGACTCCGTACTCTCCGGCATCATCAATATGGTAAAACATGCGCAGGGTGAAAAACCTCCCGTACAGCTTTTGGCAGATAAGATAAGCGCTGTTTTCATTCCATTAGTATTAGGTGTCGCAGCGGTTACCCTGGTAGTAAGCTGGGTGCTGCTAAAAGATTTTACACCCGCGCTCCTGCGCAGTATCGCCGTCCTGGTGATCGCCTGTCCCTGCGCGATGGGTCTCGCAACGCCTGCTGCCATTGCCGTTGGACTGGGTCGGGCCGCCAAGACGGGGATCCTTTTCAGGAATGCGACCAGTCTCGAAACATTTAAGGACATCAAAAAGGTGGTATTCGATAAAACTGGTACCCTGACTACCGGCTTGTTTGAAATTTCAGGTTACCATTTTGAGAACGGTGATGATACCGGTTTTAAAAAAATTGCTTACAGCCTCGAAAAGTATTCCAATCACCCGATCGCAAAAACAATCACCGACCGTTGGAAATCGAAGGACGAGATCCGCTGGAAGAAGATAGAGGAAGTAAAAGGACTGGGTATGAAAGCCAAAGATGCGGAAGGGAATACCTGGTGGGCCGGTTCGTATAATGTGGCAAAACACCTGACCAACCAGGAAACACACAATGTGTATATCACGAAAAATGACAGCCTCGTGGGTTGGATTGATGTAAGAGATGAGGTAAGGCCGGAAGCAAAACCGGTGATAGACTACCTGCACAGTAAACAAATCGAAACCATTTTACTGAGCGGCGACCGGCAGGCCAAATGCGACCAACTGGCGGCGCAATTGGGGCTGCGTACCGTGATCGCCGAACAGACTCCGGTGCAAAAACTGAACAAGATCGCGGCATTGAGTCTTGAATCACCAACAGCCATGGTCGGGGATGGCATCAACGATGCCCCCGCCCTTGCCAAAGCCACATTAGGTATCTCCATGAATGAGGCTTCGCAGATCGCAGTTCAGTCGGCCCAGGTGATCCTGATGAACCACGGGTTGAAAAACCTGCCGACGGCGCTGGGACTCGGCAAACACACGTATCTCACCATCAAACAAAATCTTTTCTGGGCATTTGCGTATAATATCGTGGCTATTCCCGTTGCTGCCTTTGGCTTACTCACCCCCACATTCGGCGCGCTGGTGATGGGCATGAGTGATGTAGTGCTGGCTATTAATTCGGTGAGGTTGTTTGTGAAGAAAGTGGTGTAGTTGCTCAATGGGCAATAGGCAATATGCAATGGGCAAGTGGGGAGTTGCTAATGGCTAGTGGGAATCAAAGAATGAGTGATATTCATGCTCTTTATTTACTAGCTTTAAATCAAACAATTTTCAGTGTTCCGGAACTTATTGCAAAACTGAACAAATGAATTCGCAGCCTCTGGCACATAATCTACAAGTCCCGATTCACGAGATTCTGAAGCAATATTGGGGATTTGACGAGTTCCGTCCTTTGCAGGAAGATATTATCCGCTCGGTGCTGGCGGGCAATGACACACTCGCCCTGATGCCGACCGGCGGGGGCAAATCCCTTTGTTACCAGGTGCCGGCAATGGCTTTAGACGGGTTATGCCTTGTTATTTCACCGCTTATTGCGCTGATGAAAGACCAGGTGGAAAATCTCCGGAAAAAAAATATCACCGCTTTCGCCATTTACTCCGGCATGAGCCGCAAGGAGGTGATCAATATTTTCACAGTGGCTGCTCAAAGCAATTGCAGGTTTCTCTATGTTTCACCCGAACGGCTGGAGACCAGTCTTTTTAAGGAATACCTGCCCGGTTTACCGGTGAGCCTGGTCGCCGTTGATGAGGCACACTGTATTTCACAATGGGGATATGATTTCCGTCCCTCCTATTTGCGGATCGCCGCACTTCGCGAAGAATTGCCGGGTGTTCCGGTCCTGGCACTTACCGCCTCCGCTACACCGGCAGTGCAGGCGGATATCTGTAATAACCTGCAATTCGATCAACAGCGTATTTTTCGCCAGTCCTTTGAACGCCGCAATCTTTCGTACAGTGTATTCCGGGTTGATTCCAAGATCAACAAGATCCTGGAAGTGCTGAACAAGGTGCAGGGCACCTCGATTATTTATTGTAAAAGCCGGAAGCGGACAAAGGATATCAGCTCCCTGCTGAAATTACAGGGACTATCAGCGGATTTCTATCATGCCGGTTTACCGCAGGATGAACGAAACCACAAACAGGAAGAATGGATCAATGGCCGCACCCGTGTGATCGTTTGCACCAACGCTTTCGGGATGGGGATCGATAAACCGGATGTGCGGACTGTTATACAT
>CAZEZE010000046.1:0-11483 GCA_964516445.1 uncultured Chitinophaga sp.
GGTCAAATCCCTTGCTGCCGATATGAAAGACCGATTTGCCTTTTTGGGCCAGCAACCAGCCAAGCGCCATCAGCAAGAGACTTCGTGAAAGGATCCCGGTGATCATCCAGAATCGCCGGGCCTTCCTTTGATCTTTGGCATCCTTCAGCCGGTTCAGGATGATACTGACGAAGATGACATTATCGATCCCCAGTACGACCTCCAGGATAACCAGGATGATAAAACTGATGATACTTTCCGAAGTGAAAAGATGCTCCATGTAAATGAATTAATAATTAAGAATTATTAATTAATAATTTGCCCGACAGATCTGCATATTCTTTTTACGATCCCGGGACCTTGATAAATAAAACCTGTCCAAACCTGGACCAGCGATGCACCCGCTTCCATTTTTTCCTTCGCATCCTCTCCGGTAAATATACCACCGCTGGCAATTACTGGTACCTGCCCCTTCAATCTTTCGCAAATATATTTTAATACATCAGTGCTTTTTTGCTTTAGGGGCAGGCCGCTTAGCCCCCCGTTGCCTATGGCAGTGAGTCGTGAGTCGTGAGTCGTGAGTCCGGAACGGCTGATGGTTGTATTTGTTGCAACAAGCCCATCCAGTTTTATCTCCAGGGCAAGGTCCACCACATCATCGAGTTGTTCCCTTGTAAGATCGGGTGCAATCTTCAGCAATATGGGTTTGGCTGTCGCTTTCCCGTTATTGATCATCTGCAAATGCATCAGGATCTTTCGCAACGATTCCTTTTCCTGGAGTTCACGCAAACCTGGTGTATTGGGAGAACTGACATTCACCACAAAATAATCAACATAAGGATGCAGTTCCTTAAAACAGGTCTCGTAATCTTTCCATGCCTCATCGTTGGGCGTGGACTTATTTTTTCCGATGTTTCCGCCGACAATGAGTCGGGAGTTGGGAGTTGGGAGTCGGGAGTCCTGGCGTGTTTTCCATTTGGAAAGTCTGCCTGCAATGGTTTTTACACCATCGTTATTAAAGCCCATGCGGTTGATGAGGGCCTTGTCCTTTGGTAACCGGAACAAGCGGGGTTTTTCATTTCCTTTCTGCGGCAATGGCGTTACCGTACCGATCTCTACAAAGCCAAAACCCAGGCATTCCAGTTCCCGCAGGTACTTCGCGTTCTTATCAAATCCCGCCCCAAGTCCCACCGGATTAGAAAATTGTATTTTGAACATTGAACATTGAACATTTCCCTTTGGCTTATACAACCAGGTGATCATTTTCCCGAGCCCCATCCTGCAAAGCAGCTTCAGGAAGTTCATGGAGAAATAGTGCACCCCCTCGGGAGGAAAAAGAAAGAGGAAACTGCGGAGGATCCGGTACATATTGCCCGCGAAGATAACTGAACTTTTACCCCGATTTTTGGTTGGTATGACAAGTCTCTTTACTTTTGGCATAGAAAGTTGCATAAACAACCAATTAGTTCATAGTTATTAGTTCAGCGTTCAGAGTCGGCCTCCGAAAATGCAGGATACTTTCAAATTAAAATGACCCGACTCCTAACTCCGAACTCCTAACTCCAAACTCCTAACTCCTAACTCAAGAAACATGCAGGAAGCATACATCATCGCCGGTTACCGTACAGCAGTGGGTAAAGCCAAACGCGGGGGATTTCGTTTTTACCGTCCCGATGACCTGGCCGTAGAAGTGATCAAAGGACTGATGGCAACGGTGCCACAGTTGGAAGCCAAACGGGTGGATGATGTGATCGTGGGTAATGCCGTACCCGAAGCCGAACAGGGATTGCAGTTTGGCCGGATCATTTCTGCACGGGCACTTGGTACTGATGTGCCCGGTGTAACGGTGAACCGTTATTGCGCCTCGGGGCTGGAGACCATCGCCATGGCCACGGCCAAGATCAGGACCGGTATGGCGGACTGTATCATTGCGGGGGGAACTGAAAGTATGAGCCTGGTACCTACCGCCGGTTGGAAAACTGTTCCCTCCTATGCCATCGCGAAAGATGATCCCGACTATTACCTCAGTATGGGCCTTACAGCAGAAGCAGTGGCTAAAGAATATAATATCAGCCGGGAAGCGCAGGATGAATTTTCTTACCATTCTCATCAGAAAGCCATTGCCGCAATTCAGAACGGGCATTTTAAGCCCGGCATACTTCCCATCAACGTAGAAGAAGTTTACCTGGATGCGAAGGGTAAAAAACAGCAGCGGAATTATGTAATGGATACTGATGAAGGGCCAAGGGCTGATACTTCCATTGAAGCGCTGGCCAAATTGAAACCCGCTTTTGCGCAGGGTGGTTGTGTCACAGCAGGGAATTCTTCACAAACCTCGGACGGAGCAGCTTTTGTTATCGTAATGGGAGAGAAGATGATGAATGAACTCGGATTGAAACCCATCGGCCGCCTGGTGAGTTCTGCAGTTGCCGGGGTTTCACCTCGTCTCATGGGCATCGGGCCCGTTGCCGCTATTCCCAAATTGATGAAACAAACCGGAATGAACCTTTCCCAAATTGACCTCATAGAACTGAACGAGGCCTTTGCTTCCCAGGCACTGGCCGTTATCCGCGAAGCGGGTCTTGACCAGGCCAAAGTCAACATCAACGGGGGAGCCATCGCACTTGGTCACCCCCTCGGTTGTACCGGCTGCAAACTCACGATCCAGAACCTGCACGATATGAAGCGGCTTAACAAAAAGTACGGTATGGTAACCGCCTGTGTTGGAGGCGGACAGGGCATTGCAGGTATTATCGAGAATCTCAGCTAGGGGTTCCTGCTTACCTTTCATTTTCCGGACTTCTTTTGTACCTTACACAAGCAGAAAGGCTTAGATCGTGTATTTACTATTGTATCGGCTGTTTTTTTCACCCGGCAGTTGATTGGCTTGGCTTTATTTTTACTTTTCTTAAACTTTTCAGTATTTTTTAAATCATAAACGATCCTCCCGCCAACAGCGGGAAACAGGTAAACCAAAACCCATACTATGGACAGAAGAGATTTCCTGGCTGCCCGCCGGCCCAAACGCCAAGCTGAACAACCTGTAAATCCGGGGCAGGAGTTCCGCACCAATTCCGGTATAGGCCCTTATACCGGTCCCTGGACCGACCAGGAAGTGATACATCTTCTGAAAAGAACCATGTTTGGCGCTAAAAAAGCCGATGTCGATTATTTCAAAACCATTTCATTGAGCCAGGCGGTGGATGAGTTGCTTACTCCAACAGCTCCTATCCCCAACCCGCCGGTTAAAGAGTACACAACTTCCACCCAGCCCGGAACCCCCGATGCCAATATTGTACAGGGCACAACCTGGGTGAATGATATCAATAACGACGGTACCGTACAATCGCAAAGAAGGGCCTCGTATAAAAAATGGTGGACCGGTGTGATGTTCAACCAGGACCGGAGCATCCGGGAAAAACTGATCATGTACCTGGTGGACCATTTCGGCAATGAGACCAATGAAGTGGGCTTTGGTAACTGGGCCTATACACAACACAGCCTGATCCGCCAGTATGCACTGGGTAATTATAAGGAACTGGTAAGAAATATTACCAAGGATATCATGATGCTCCGATACCTGAACGGTTATCTCAATAACCGGAATGCTCCCGATGAGAACTATGCGAGGGAACTGATGGAACTATTCACACTCGGTAAAGGACCGGATTCCCGGTACACGGAAAATGATGTGAAGGAAGCCGCCAAAGTGCTAACCGGGTGGCAGATCAACGTTACCACTTACCAGCCTGTCTTCAATGTCAACCGTCATACGCTCACCAACAAAACCTTTTCCTCCTTTTTCAATAATACGGTCATTACCGGTCGCAACACTGCAACGGCCGGCGACCTGGAGCTCGCCGACCTGCTAAACATGATCTTTGCGCAGAACGAAGTGGCCAAATACATTGTTCGAAAGTTCTACCGTTGGTTTGTTTATTATTCCATTGACGCTGCAACCGAGACAAATGTTATCAGCCCGCTGGCCGATATTTTCCGGAACAACAACTATGAGATCAAACCGGTACTTGCCGCCCTTTTCAAAAGCGAACATTTCTTTGATATGCTCAACAGGGGCTGCTATATCAAAACACCGGCCGACCTGGTGATCGGTTCGATGCGGGAAATGAATGTTGCTTTCCGTCCCGAATCTGACTGGAACACCAACTACGGCCTCTGGAATACATTTTATGCATGGATGGTGAACCTGGGACAGAACCCGCATGACCCCCCGAATGTTTCCGGTATGCCGGCCTATTACCAGGAGCCTTCTTTCCATGAGATCTGGATCAATTCCGATTCATTGCCCAAGCGAAACCAGTTCACGGATACCATGATCCTGAACGGTTATGTAAGGAATGGTTTCCGGGTGCAGTTCAACTGCGTGGCATTTGCCCAAACGCTCAGCAATCCCGGCAATCCCAACGACCTGATCGATGAAGCGCTGAAATATTTCTACCGCAATGATATCACCGCGCAATCAAAGGCACAGATCAAAACACAGATACTGCTGACCAACCAGCAATGGGATTATTACTGGACCAATGCCTGGGCAGCCTATATATCCAACCCTACCGCGGCCAATTTCAATACCGTGAATACCCGGCTGCGGTCGCTGTTCCAGTATTTCTTTAACCTGTCAGAATACCAATTGGCATAAATTAATCTTCAACCAGGAAAAATGAAAAGAAGAGATTTTTTACTCAACACACTGCCCGCAGCAGCCGTACTGCCCGAAGTGATCGACGGTTATTCTGTAAAGGCTTTTAATATCAATTCGCCCCTGGTTCAGGCACTGATGCGGGGCAATACCCTTACGGATCATGTCCTGGTGATCGTGCAGCTCTCAGGCGGTAACGACGGGTTGAACATGGTGATACCGGTTGCGGATTATTCCAACTACTTCAATGCAAGAAGTAATATCGCTATACCGCAGGCCAGTGTGCTGAATATTGCAGGAGTGAATGGTACAGGTCTGCACCCTGCCATGACGGGCCTCCAGGCTTTATTTTCAGAGGGCAAGGCCAAACTGATACAGGCGGTGGGTTACCCGCAACCCAATTTCTCACATTTCCGAGCCACCGATATCTGGATGAGCGCTTCCAACAGCACACAGGAGGTCTACAGCGGTTGGGCCGGTCGTTACCTGAATTATGAATACCCGAATTTCCCGGCCGATTACCCTAATGCGGATACGCCTGATCCACTGGCTATACAAATAGGATCCACCACTACCCTGACCACGCAGGGTCCTGTCGTAAATATGGGTATGAGTATTACTAACCCGACAACTTTTTATAACCTCATCACCGGTGTAACCGATCCTGCCCCTAACACACCGGCCGGTAAGGAACTTGCATTTATCCGTACGGTCAACCAGCAAACGCAGAAATATGCCTCAGTGATTCGTACCGCCGCTAATAACGTTCCCACACAGGGAACCTATCCTGCCAATAACAGCCTTGCCGACCAGTTGAGAATAGTGGCCCGACTTGTAAAAGGCGGATTAAAGACCAGGATCTATATGGTAAGCTTTGGTGGCTTTGATACACATGCAGGGCAAACCAATGGCGGGGATACTACCACCGGTGCGCATGCGACATTATTACAAAGGGTTTCCGATGCCATAAGGGCATTCCAGGAAGACCTGCGGGGACTTGGTGTGGAAGAAAGGGTGATCGGTATGACATACAGCGAATTCGGAAGAAGGATCAAATCCAATTCCAGTACCGGTACCGACCACGGTTCCGGAGCACCCATGTTCCTTTTCGGTTCCAGTGTGGACCCGGGTATGCTGGGTGTGAACCCGACCATACCGGCCAATGCCAGTGTGAACGATAATGTACCTATGCAATACGATTTCAGGAGCGTGTATTCAACCCTGCTGGAAAAATGGTTCTGCCTCGACAGATCCGTGGTGGATTCATTGTTCCCTCCGGCTATCAATACGCAATTGCAGAGCCTTCCGCTGGTAAAAGCAGGTGTATGCACAGGAGTAGCGCCACCACCGCCGCCACCCGTGTTATCCGATGTTACGATCCGGAATATGCCCAACCCCTTTGTACACAGCACAACCATCGAATTCAAAACAGAAGGTGGTCATACGCTGATTCAGATCATGGACACTCTTGGGAGGTTGATCGCTACACCGGTTAACAGGGAATATCCTGCCGGCGTTTACAAGATCGACTTCAATGGGGAAGGTCTTCCTCCCGGTATATACTACGCCCGTTTCCAGAATGGTGTGACGCAGCATGTGCGGGCTATGTTGAAAGTTCGTCCTTAGGAGTCGGGAAATAGAGTCGGGAGTCTCGAGTCGGGAGTCTGGAGTCTGGAGTCAGTTTCCTTTATAGCAGAGTTTACTATTGGTTTCTTGGGTTAAATTTTTAAATACAGGGTTTCCATTTTTTGTAATGGAAACACATGACTAATGTTCGAAAAGTAATTCCTTTCCGTATAGTAAATGAATTTCGGATTGCAAGACTGGTATCTTGAACCAGGAGTGAATAAATGAAGATATAGAGTCTATTGACTCCCGACTCGAGACTCCCGACTCAGGACTCCCGACTCCCGACTCCTCAATCACTCTGCCTGTGTCCCGCATTTACCCAATCCACGATCTTTTGTTTGTCGGGCCCGGTTAGGGGAGCATTGGGAGCCTGCGGCATCTGGGATGGAAGATTGTCAACGGCCCTTGCCTTGATCCGGTCCCAGTTCGCGATGATGGAAGCATCCGTTTCAAAATTCTTCCCCCCTTCCATGCCTCCGCCAAGGTGACAAGGCCCGCAATAGCCAAGGATGATCTGCTTGACAAGTGCATATTTCGGTCCGTAATTGAATATGCTGATCTGCGCCGTATCGGTGCAGCCATGCTGGTTCTTTACGGTAATGACATAATTCCCCGGGGCTAGACTGGTAAATACATTGGAAGCCTGGTAGGCCCCGCTGCCCAGTTTATAAGTTATCGTATCACCTACAGGCGCATTGATGGTAATGCTGCCATTATTGGCAGTACCTATTGATTCTGTTTTAAAATATTCCACCGTATAATTTACACCAGCACAGGGGTCGGGTGGAGGAGGAGTTGAATCTTTTTTGTTACAGGAAAAAATCATGCCTGCACTGATCAATAGGATGGCCGGAAATTGAAGCGGGAAGCGGTTGGGTTTCATTTTGACTAATTTACAATTTGCTAGTGAGAAAAGAAAGGATATAAGAGGGAATATGACCGGAATTAAGTTGAAAAGATTATGGGATTGAACGCTGTAAGTACGGGGTCTCAGCAGGGGAAATCATTTTTTATTTGAATCAATGTTGCAAATATTGTAAAAAGCCTAATTTTGCAGAGAATGTACCGGTTTACGCAAAATAGCAAAGGAATGACCGCAGCCCTGCTGCTGGGCATCCTTGTGTATATACTGGTTGAAAAGAATGCGCATGGTCATACTGCCGGCAATACTGCCGGATCAAAAAATAACCATGCCGCTATACATTCCGGTATTACCTGCCTGGTATGTGATTTCCAGTTGCCGGCGGCAGATGCAGTACCTGGTGAATTCTCGCTTTTACTACTGCCTGGATTTTATATCTCTGTTACAGGGTCACTGCCGGGTCATTATTTTGATCCCGCGCCTTCTCCGTTTACGGACAGAGGTCCGCCTCCCATTTGCTGAAAGATATACTTTGCTGTATTGGTTACAGTAAAGCGTTACCTGAATCAATCATTCACCTCAGCAGTGCAACGCTGCCCCCTGTTTCAGCATATGAAAAAAATTATTTTATGTATTCTTTTCCCGGCTCTGAGCGGAGCAATATTTCCCGCACAGAACGGAACGGCCGCCCGGGAGATCACTGATCCTCCTTCGTTAAAAGTTAAAGTGATCCTTTCCGGAAAGATCACGGATGCGGTTACGGGCGCCCCGCTGCCCGGTGCAACTGTTTACATTGCCGACGATAAAATGGGAACATCCGCTGGTGCCGATGGTACGTACCGCATCAGCAATATCCCCGACGGTCATCATATCATAGAGATCACACACACAGGTTACAGTACCCGGGTGGAACATATTGAACTGGTTGCGGATACCAAAATGGATTTTACACTTTCCCCGGTGATCACCGAGAACCAGGGAGTGATCGTTACCGGGGTGGCGGGGGCCACCAGTATCCGTAAAGCGCCGGTACCTGTAAGTGCCATAAAAAAACAGGCCCTGCTTCAGACAAGTTCCACCAATATCATTGATGCGTTAAGTCATGTGCCGGGTGTGTCTCAACTCTCCACTGGTCCGGCTATTTCCAAACCTGTTATCCGCGGTCTCGGGTTTACCCGGGTCGTAACGGTCAATGACGGTGTCCGGCAGGAAGGACAACAATGGGGGGATGAACACGGTATCGAGATCGATGAAATGAGTGTGACCAGGGTGGAAGTGCTGAAGGGCCCCGCCTCGCTGATCTATGGCAGTGATGCCCTCGCGGGTGTGGTGCATTTTATCAGCGCTGTTCCCGTGTCCGAGGGTACCATCAAAGGGAATTTGCTCACAAATTACCAGTCCAACAGCGGACTCTTTGGCGCAAACGGAAATTTAGCCGGAAATAATAACGGGTTCAACTGGAATCTCAGCGGTACCTACCGCTCGGCGGGGGATTATACAAACAAGTACGACGGCAAAGTGCTTAATTCACGGTTCAATGAAAGGAATTTCAGCGGTTATGCAGGATTGAACAAAGGCTGGGGCTATAGTCATCTTATCATCAGCCATTTTAACCAGCAAGCCGGGATGGTGGAAGGAGAAAGGGATGATATTTCCGGGAAATTTGTTTTGTTTGCCGGTTCACCGTTAGAACGTACCGCTACAGAAACTGAACTGGATTCGAGGTCTCTATTCATACCATTTCAAAAGATCCGTCATACGAAGATCGTTTCCGATAATAGTTTTGCACTAAACAAAAGCAGGCTCAAGATCAACCTGGGATACCAGGCCAATACCCGCCAGGAATACGGTAACCCGGAAAACCCCGCCGAAAAGGAATTGTATTTTGATCTGGCAACTTTCAATTATAATCTTCAGTGGCAGTTTCCGGAAGTGAAAGAATGGCATACGACGATCGGTTTGAATGGAATGCAGCAAACCAATACCAATAAAGGTGCTGAGGTACTGATACCGGAGTACAGCTTATTCGACCTCGGCGGATTTCTGTATACACAGCGTTTCTTTAAAAAAGCTACCTGGAGCGGGGGTCTTCGCTTTGACAACCGTTCGGTGAACTCAAAAGAATACTTTGATGGACCCGATCTGAAGTTTGCCCCTTTCCGGCGTTCTTTTTCCAATATTTCCGGAAGTGTGGGGGTGAGTCTTGAACCCACCGATCTCCTTACAATAAAATTGAACCTGGCCCGTGGTTTCCGTGCGCCAACCCTGGCAGAACTGGCCAGCAACGGCGCACATGAAGGCACCAACCGTTACGAATACGGGGAGCAAACACTGCGGTCTGAAACAAGTCTCCAGTTTGACGCGGGTATTGAACTCAATTACGAACACTTCAATTTCGGGATCACTGGTTTTTACAACAGGATGAATGATTTTATCTTTTACCGCAAACTGGGTTCGGTCTTTGGCGGCGATTCATTGGTAAATGTGGATGGGAGGGACCTGCAAACCTTTCAATTCAACCAGCAGGATGCGCGACTGTCCGGGTTGGAGGTTTCACTGGATATTCATCCCCACCCGCTTGACTGGTTACATTTTGAGAACAGTTTCTCCTTTGTACGGGGACGATTTGATGCAAGGATCGACGGGAGTGATAACCTGCCCCTGATCCCTGCCGCTCGATGGGTGAGTGAATTAAAAGCCGAGTGGAAAGAGAAAGGTAAGTACTTCAGGAACCTGTACCTGAAACTGGAGGCGGATAAAACATTCAGGCAAAACAATCCTTTTACGGGATTCGGCACAGAGACTAGTACGGATGGTTACACACTGCTTCATGCAGGCACCGGCGCGGATATCATAAGCAGTAAAAAGAAGATACTGTTCAGTATTCACCTGTCTCTTAATAATATCGGGGATGTGGCCTGGCAAAATCATATGAGCCGGTTAAAATATACCGCGGAAAATAAGTTAACCGGCAGGACGGGAGTGTTCAATACCGGCAGGAATTTTTCCGTTAAGCTGAATGTGCCGTTGAACTTTTCGGTATTGTTAAATAACTAATGGCACACGGGGAACACGGTCGGTACGGATTAATCCGTATCTGATCAGTGAGCATCCGTTTTATCAGCGATCTCCGTGTTCTATTTAAAAGTAAAGAGTAACTTACAGCATGGAAATCAACCTCAACACCCCGGCGCTGCTTTTCCCGGCAATCACGCTGTTGCTGCTCGCCTATACCAACCGTTTCCTGGCGATAGCCAGCCTGATCAGGAAATTACACGATGAGTATACAAAGGGGCAGAAAAGCAAGGTATTGCTGGGGCAGCTTCACAACCTGAAGAGAAGGATCAATTATATCAAGATGATGCAGGCCCTGGGGGTCTTAAGTTTTTTATGCTGCGTGATCTGTATGTTCAGTATTTATAAAGGATGGGGGGAGCTGGCAGAATACATCTTTGCCGCCAGCCTCCTGAGCCTGCTGGCCTCCCTGCTGTTTTCACTGGTCGAGATATTTTTGAGCACCCGGGCGCTTGAACTGCAACTGGGGGATATTGAAGAGCTGGAAAAATCAGGTTTCTTTTCCAACCTGATCGCAGGAAACGATAAAAAAGATGCTTAGTTTTACAGTCATGCGGTACCTGAAAAGTATACTGGTGTTTTCACTTGTTCTGGTGGTCAATTTTTCCTGTTCAAAAGGCGGATCCGGGACTGATGATCCCGCGAATCATATTAATAATCCAAATGATATCATTCCGCCCGTTATTACGGTCAATAGCCCCGTACCCGACCAGGTATTTAATAGCGGTAATACGATCAATATATCTGGCAGGATCACCGATGATCTTGGATTATACAGGGGCACGATCCGGATCATCAACGATGCCAACGGGGCGGTTGTAAAAGAACAGCAATACGAGATCCATGGCCTCCCGGCCTATGACTTTAATGTGAATCATGTTGCGGTAGTGAGCACCGCATCCGATTATACGGTGAGTGTGTGGTTTGAGGACCACGGGTATAATTCCGTCACAAAAACCGTGAAGATAAAAGTGAATCCCTGAATTCAGGCCGATCGCATCAGTTTCAAAACATGCGTCCAGCTACCGCCGTTGTACACTTCATTCAATCCCTTTTCTTTCATTATGCTTAAGGCCTCGCGGCTTCTAGTGTCCGAGGAGCAGCAAAAGATGACCGGGCGATTCATCGCGCGGATCCGCTCCGCGCTGGCCTCGATCCGGTTGAGCGGGATATTGACTGAGCCGGGTATCCGGCCCTGGTCATATTCATTGACATTCCTTACATCGATCACCACGGCTCCTTTTTTCAGTGCCGCCCTGATCTTTCCGTTCCCTAATC
>CAZEZE010000047.1:0-11386 GCA_964516445.1 uncultured Chitinophaga sp.
GGCGAGTGGGGAATGGCGAGTGGCTAGTAGCTAGTAGAAACCGGAGCCTTAACTGATCATTGAACATTTAATTTCCCACCCACTGGTTATTCACCGGTCCCCACTAGCCCCTGCTCTTACAACGCTCAATGAGCAATGTTCAATTTTCAATTTTCAAGTTGATCCAAGTTAGCAAGCCCCACTAGCCACTCGCCATTCACCACTAACTGGCATATTCCTATATTTGTAGTTTACCATGAAGACCCTAAAACTCCGGCATGTCGCTCTCATCATTTCCACGATCATTATCGTCGACCAGGCGCTGAAGATCTGGATAAAAACAACACACCCTACCGGGGAAGTCCTCCGGGTGTTCGGAATGGACTGGTTCCGGCTACATTTTATTGAGAACCCGGGAATGGCTTGGGGCTGGAAATTCGGGAATGAGACCGGTAAGGTTGTCCTAACCCTGTTTCGCCTGGCGGCAGTGATCTTTGGTACCTGGTACCTTGGCAGGATCGTTAAACAGGGTTACCGAAGAGGTTTCATCGTTTGTGCCTCCCTGATCTACGCGGGCGCTCTCGGCAATCTAATCGATAGTATGTTTTACGGGATGATTTTTGACAAGGGTCTTACCTACGACCCGGCGATAAGTGATTATTTGCAATATTCCGGCGTTGCACAATTTTCTTCCAACGGGTATTCCACTTTTCTTCATGGGAGCGTGGTAGATATGCTTTATTTTCCTCTTTTCAAAGGACATTACCCTTCCTGGTTCCCGGGTGTCGGCGGAGATGAGTTTGAATTCTTCAGCGCCATTTTCAATGTGGCGGATGCGTCGATCTCGATCGGTGTGATCACACTGCTTCTCTTTCAAAAAAGATTTTTTAAAAAGGTCCATTCCGCGGAACAACATACGACCGTGGAAACCAACACCGAAGTAAGCGATAAAGTGCAGGTGTCCTGAATGGTTTACCGGTTGTTTTGCCGCAGAACCCTTTTCTGGATTACGGCAGATCCGGTAAAGACCCTCAGGAAATACATCCCTGCTGCGATATTCCCTGTATGGTCTAAACGGAGCCGGTTTACACCATCAGAAACATCATACTCCTTCTTTATTACGGTTCTTCCTGTTGCATCCAGCAATTCCGCCTGCACCCTGCCCGGAAAAGCGGTACTGATCTCGAAAGAAAGTTCACTCTCAAAGGGATTGATAACGGAAACAAAGGATAACCTGTCTGCGGTTTGTGATAACTGAATGGTCCGGGAAATAACGGACTGGTGGCGTTCATTCTTCATGACGATACGGTAATACGCTTTATTGTATAACGGGGAAGGGTCTGTAAAGGAATACGAATTCTCCTCTGTTGTATAATTATTATTACTGCCGACAACCGCGATAACGGAGAAATGGATGCCATCTGTGCTTTTCTGCACTTCAAATCGAAGGGGTTCATTTTCCCGCGTGGTCTTCCAGTTAAGAATTGCTTGCTGATCTGTTAGTTTACCCGAGAAGGAGATCAACTGCGATAGCAATGGCATACCGCATTCAATCACCTGCATGGTCACGATGCTGCCCTGGTCCGTAAAACTGCAATTGGGATCGGACAGGTTGCTGAGTGTACTGGATGTAACGAGACGGTACCTGTCACCACTATTGCTCATCTGGGTCTCCGTGGGAGGCACGATATACGTTGACACATATTCCCATTCCGTACCGTTCCAGTATGGTGTGATCGGGCCGGTCGCGCTTGTTACATCTGTCCACGTGACGCCCCCATCTGTACTTCGCTGCCATTTATAATAAATGTAGTTGTTGAAAAAGGAGCGGACGGTGTCCGTAAGCGTCAGTATGTTGCTGTCGCAGACAATGGGATTGGTGTTGGGCGTATAGATCATCGAGGGGGAACAGGTGGCAACCGAAATGTCATCCAGCGCCCAGTCGTTACCGCCTCCGCCCGGTGCATTATTGAAATACTTCAGCGTGAAACTGGTCTGTGCCGGACCTGTCAGGAACGTGAATCCTTTTTTCACCCATTCTCCCGTATAAAGAAGATTCCCGGTTGTATAATAGTCTATCCCGTCTATTTCAAAAGTAATGTTCGGGTATACGCCTGAGGAGTCACCGGGTGCTGTTGGGATATAGTAGGGCGGGCCGGTGCTGTTGGTAGCTCCTTTACCATTGGAATCGCAACCGCATTTGGAACAGATGCTCCTCATCCAGCAGGAGATTTCGTAATAGGTACTGGGACAAAGTCCCGTAATGGTTTGCTGGAAGGCCGAGTCGATCCGGTAGGCTGCGTTAACCACCAGCATATAACCGGCATTAGGGTTGGCCACCGTATCCGCGGGGGGGTTACCTGCCGTTAGTGAAACGGCTCCTGTATGATCACCAATGATATCCCATACCTGGAATACCCTGTGGGTCGGAGCGGTAAGATCCGGTTTGGCCCAGGTATCGAGAGTTGTATAATTTACGTTGGTGGACGTATTGTTGGCGATACCGTAATAATAATCCTGCGGTGAGTTGGTACCAAAAACGTTGTAGGTATATCCAGCCGGTACATTGGCAGATGTGCCCCGGTTACGGGGCTGACCGGATCCGAATGTGCCGTTGAATTCGGTTCCCAGCGCATTGGTCCCGATCGTATTGGAACAAATGCCGTAGTTGGGGTACAATCTAAGTGTGTTGGCAGGGAAAGTATAGGTCTGTATGGCAGCTAGCCCGCTCTTGTAAGTGATATTTCCTCCCCCCGTACTGATATTGCTGCCGGTCACCGCTGTTACCCTTACCCGGAAGGAAGCGACCATGATACAGGTACTTCCGTAATAGGATGGCTTATAGGTATTCCTTACCCGGCCCCTGCGAAATGCAGTGGAATGCTGTGGTGCAACATAACCCAGGTGAATGGTGATATTGCTGCCCGTTATCCAGCCGGGATCATCGCCGTAAGCATCTGTGAATTGTTTGTAGATCTTTCCCTCATTGGTAAGCACCCGAATGGTTGCCGGAATATAGGAAGTACCGGCCGGGATCACATCCTGGTAACGGCAACTGTCATACGTACCGGAGCGAACTACAAGAGCCGCCCTGATCTCCAGCGTATCTCCTGTTTCTACAGTTCCTCCGTTCAAACCTTTCGTAACATTGATATAACTTTTCCCGAAGTCGATATTCTGCGCAAAGATCTGTCCGCCTCCGCTATAAAGCAGGGCCGCCATGATGAAACAGGAAAACTGTAAGAATGTACGGGGTACAGGTTTATTCATTTTTTGGATATTCGGATTCACAAATCTGAAGGCAGCCATTAAAAATAAATCACTTCACTGTACTATACAATAGTGTTTTATACCTACGAAAACCTAAAAATGTATAACAGAAATACCCGGTAAAACCACTATTCGGAAAGGACAAATTCCTTGTTATATTTATAGTAAAATCCAGCTATGAAGATTTCCCCGCTTACATGGAGTAAAATTTTACTTTCCGTCTTCCTGGCGGTCCTGCTTCCTGTACGGCTGATCGCGCAGGGTGAACCCTTTAGTTCAGTACAACTTGTCCCTTCCCTCACGTTTAATTTTCCTTATGAGATAAGTTATGGCCCCAATGATTCATTATGGGTGACGGAACGTGTCGGGAAAAGAGTGGTGGTGGTGAGTCCTGTGAACGGCGGACGAAGAACAGTACTCACCCTAACATCAGTTGTGTACCAGTCCGGTGGCCAGGATGGTCTGATGGGTCTCGCCTTTCATCCCAATTTCGGGCTTTCCTCGAATGAGGATTATGTTTATCTGTCTTATACGTACGACAATGACCCGGGCGCCGGTGTGCAAAGAAGGACAAAAATAACACGCTATACATATACCTGGAACACGACCCGTGTACTCGATCCGGCTTCAGCGGTTGATATCATCAGCGGCCTGATGGGTAGTAACGATCATAATTCCGGCAGGATCAAGATCGGTCCCGATTCGAAACTTTATTATACCATCGGCGACCAGGGGAATAACCAGTTCGGGAATATGTGCAGCCTGATACGTGCACTTGACCTACCCACAACTGCCGAAGTGGCTGCCAGTAATTATACCAAGTACCAGGGAAAAATACTAAGGATGAATCTGGATGGGTCCATTCCGGCTGATAACCCCTTGCTGGACCCTGATGGTTCCGGTGCAGAGCCGGCTGCAAGAAGCCATATCTACACGTATGGTCACCGAAACCCGCAGGGAGTGATCTTCGCTCCGGATGGAAAATTGTATGCCGATGAACACGGGCCTAAAACCGATGATGAGATCAACCTTATTGCTGCAGGTAAGAACTATGGCTGGCCGAGAATTGCCGGGTTCAATGATAATTCTGCATATGTGTACGGAGAATGGGCTTCTTCTTCACCTACGCCCTGCAGTTCACTTTCTTACAGCGATTATACCATTCCGGGTTCTGTACCGCAGTACCAGGAAAGTTCTTATTCGCATCCTGACTTTACCGACCCCATCAAAACGATCTATACTGTACCCACCGGGTATAATTTCCAGGATCCGGCCTGCGCGGGAAATTATTTCATTTGCTGGCCCACCATTGGCCCTTCGAGCCTGGATATTTATACAAAAGGAAACGGCGGCATCCCGGGCTGGGCCAATTCCTTACTGGTTACCAGTCTCAAGAGAGGCAGTGTGCTGCGCTATAAATTAAGCGCTGACGGTCTCACTATCCCGGGCAGCGCAATCGAATACTGGAATACGACCAACCGCTTCCGGGATATTACCCTCAAACCGGATGGCACCGAGTTCTATGTCATAACGGATAATTCAGGCGCTACATCGGGACCCAGTTCGGGTTATACCACCATCCTGGATAATCCGGGTACGATCATGAAGTATACTTATACCGGTTACCTCCTGCCTATTACTGATAACAGGGTCCACCCGTCGAGGGTAACGGATATGGTCAGACTATTTCCTAACCCGGCATCTGACCGTTTTACAGTTAAAGGAAAGAGGGAATTCCGGAAACCGCTGCGGGTACAGGTTTTCGGTATGACCGGCAGGATGATGAAAGAAGTGTTTAGTTTCCGGAATGAATTCAGTGTGGATATTGCAGAGCTCCTGCCCGGGATTTACTTCGTAAAGATTTTCAATGGTAATGAACAGGAGGTGCAGGTTGAAAAACTGGTCAAGTACTGATCCTGCTTACCCGGGATATAATTGCAAAACCCCCATCGCGGGGGTTTTGTTTTAGTTATGGCTCAGGGTTTGGAAGTGTGGGTTGTGGTTCTTTCAACCGGTTCAGACACGGCAGAAGTTATTCCGCCATTTGCTTTCCTGTATATACCGGATCGCAGCCAGTTTGTCAGAAACGACCATACGCACCACCTGCCCGGTACGTTCAATGCTTCCGGTCAGGATAGCTTTTAAATAAGGCGACTGGCGTGGTTGCTGTGTGGATGATTCCTGTGTATCTGGTGTCAGCGGTGATCTCGAAAAGGAAAGCGGGGCTTGTTCTTTACCTTTCATGGGTTGGATTTTGGGTTTATTAATGAGGTTTGGATTTCAGAATACTATGTTAAGATAGGAACAATAATTCCTGTTTTCCAAGTTTTGCCGGATAAAAAAAATTGACCATTGGTTACCAGCTCTTTTTACGATAGGGATTTTACGATGGTAATGACAAATAAGTCAAATGGGTCAAATACGTTTCCAAACTGATATTATTGGCTGCTATAACACATTTGACGGCTTTATATGTCCTACAAATCAACTTCGATCGATAAACGCCACCCTTTGACCATTTTGACTACTATGACTGACCTTTCTGCGCAATACGTCAAACCTTTCCTACCATATTCGCCGGTACTACCCATTTGTCAAATTCATCCGGTGTAACGTAACCAAGTTTCACGGCCATTTCTTTGAGAGTGGTGCCCTGCTTATGCGCCTTCTGCGCGATCTCGGCAGCTTTATAGTAACCGATTTTAGTATTCAGCGCGGTCACCAGCATCAGTGAATTCTCCACATGCTTCCTGATATTCGCTTCGATCGGTTCAATACCCACCGCGCAACGGTCATTAAAGGAAACGCAGCCATCACCGATCAGCCGTGCGCTGTGCAGAAAATTGTAGATCATTACGGGTTTAAATACGTTCAGTTCGAAATGGCCACTGGCGCCACCAATATTGATCGCCACATCATTACCCATTACCTGCGCCGCGATCATGGTCAGGGCCTCGCACTGGGTAGGGTTCACTTTACCGGGCATGATGGAGGAACCGGGTTCATTGTCCGGAATAAAGATCTCGCCGATCCCGCTCCGGGGTCCGGATGAAAGCATGCGGATATCATTGGCGATCTTCATCAGGCTCACCGCCACGGTTTTCAAAGCGCCGTGCGCCTCCACGATGGCGTCATGTGCTGCCAGGGATTCAAATTTATTCTGCGCCGTAACAAACGGCAGGCCGGTTAATTTGGCGATCTGGCCGGCCACGTTCTCCGAATATCCCGGAGGGGTGTTGATACCTGTTCCGACCGCGGTGCCGCCCAATGCCAGCTCAGACAAATGTGCCAGTGTGTTCTTAATGGCTTTTATTCCGTGATCGAGCTGGGAAACATAGCCGCTGAACTCCTGTCCCAGTGTGAGCGGGGTGGCATCCATAAAATGGGTACGGCCGATCTTCACCACCTTCATGTATTTTTTGCTCTTTTGGGCAAGTGTGTCCCGTAGTTTTTTGATTCCCGGAAGGGTGGTCTCCACCAGTATTGTATAGGCCGCGATATGCATGGCCGTCGGAAAAGTATCATTCGACGACTGCGATTTATTGACATCATCATTCGGGTGGAGGAATTTATCCTTATCGGTAAGTTGGCCGCCTTTCAGCACATGCCCGCGGTAAGCGATCACTTCGTTTACATTCATATTGCTCTGGGTACCGCTGCCGGTCTGCCAAACAACCAGGGGAAAATATTCATCCAGTTTTCCCTTCAGGATCTCATCGCACACTTTACCGATCAGGACCATTTTGTTTTTAGGAAGCACGCCTGCCTCAAAGTTGGTGATGGCCGCGGCTTTTTTCAGGTAGGCAAAGGCCATGATTATTTCTTTGGGCATCCGGTTGATGTCCTGGGCAATCTTAAAGTTATCGATGCTCCGTTGGGTTTGCGCCCCGTAGTATGCAGTAGCCGGAACTTTTACTTCACCCATGGTGTCTTTTTCGATCCTGAATTCCATATTAACCGGTTTTAAAAATTATTGTTTTTGCAAGGGTTCACCTGCCGGCCGGCCTGTCCATCGTTACATAAGCGAAGATGGAAGCCTTTGGCGTAGGCGGGCATTGTCCGCCATAGCCCTGGCGAAGGCGGAGCAAAGGTAGTCCAAACTGCAAACGGGAGTACCAATAATGATAAAAATCAGGCTCCCAACCCGGCTTGCGTATTAAATATTTATAAGTATCTCCCGCCCGGTTTTAAAAGTTCGTGTTACAGTATTAAATTGCTCTTTAAAAGGCTTTGGACGGGTTCACCCTGCCCCATTCCCGTTTTCATCTTTTTCCTACGCAAAACCTGAACAAATACATTCACAAGACAGGATTTTTTTGCATGAAAACAGTTACAGGATTACTGGCCGTTTTGCTTAGTTGTTCTGCATTTGCCCAGCCTCAAACGCAGAACATCATCATTATTACTACTGATGGTTTTCGATGGCAGGAGGTTTTCAACGGCATGGATTCGTCTATTGCCAACAACAGCAAGTACAACGAGGATGACAGTACCAATATTTTTAAAAAATACTGGAGCGATGACCCGCAGAAACGCAGAAAAAAACTGTTGCCTTTCTTGTGGGGAGAAGTGGAAAAGAAGGGACAGCTCTTTGGCAACAGGATTACAGGATGCTACGCAGAAAATGCCAATCCCTACTGGTTCAGTTATCCCGGTTACAGCGAGATATTCACCGGCCACGCGGACACCGCAATCAACAGCAACAGCTACCCGCCCAACCCGCATGAAACGGTTCTGGAATTTTTGAACAGGCAAGAGTCGTTGAAAGGGAAAGTGGCGGCCTTCGGCGCCTGGAACGCTTTTGACAGGATCTTAAATGAAGAGCGTAGTGGTATTCCGGTCATTTGCGGATTTGACGAAACGGGTGGTGACAGACCCACGCCCAATGAAAGGATGATCAACCGTATGCTGAAGGATTCTTACAGACCCTGGCACGAAGAAGAGTGTTTTGATGTTTTCACCCACCATGCAGCAATGGAATGGTTGCGCACACGGCGGCCCCGTGTATTATATATCGCATACGGGGAAACGGACGAATGGGCGCACGCCGGGAGATACCGTTCCTACCTCGATGCGGGACACCAGGTAGACCAATGGATCCGGGAGATCTGGGATTTTATTCAAAAGGATCCGCAGTATAAAAATAAAACGAGTCTTTTTATAACCGTGGATCATGGCCGGGGCGACAGCAAGAAAGATGAGTGGACCAGTCATAATAATAAGATCACGGGGGCGAACGAGATCTGGTTTGCCGTAATGGGGCCGGATTCCCCCAGCGGCGGGGAAGTAAAATGGCCCATGCAGGTTTACCAACAGCAATTCGCACAAACCATTGCCCGGCTGATGGGATATAATTATAAAGCAGCACACCCCATCGCCCCTTCCATACCTCAAGTCTTTAAACTGAAAAAATAACCAGATCCCGATGAAAAAAATTGCACTGGCTTCTTCCCTGTTCATGGTGCTGACCGTTGCGGCACAGGATTACAATGACCTGCCCATTCCCTCCAGGAAGCAACTCGACTGGCACGAGACAGAGTATTATCTCTTCATGCACTTCGGTCCCAATACATTTACCGGCAAAGAATGGGGAGAAGGAACAGAACCGGAAAACATTTTCAACCCTTCTGACCTGGATTGCCGACAGTGGTGTAAAGTGGCGAAAGAGTCAGGTGCAAAGGGTATCATTATTACCGCCAAGCATCATGATGGGTTTTGTCTCTGGCCCAGTAAATATTCGAAGCATACCGTCCGCGAAAGCAAATGGAGGAACGGGAAGGGAGATGTGCTCAAAGAATTATCACAGGCCTGCCGCGAATACGGATTGAAGTTCGGTGTTTATCTCTCGCCCTGGGACAGGAATCACCCCGACTATGGAACAGAGAAATACAACACCGTTTTTGTGAACATGATGAAGGAGATATTTCAGAACTATGGCCCCGTTTGGGAAATGTGGTGGGACGGTGCCAACGGGGAAGGACCCAACGGGAAGCAACAGGTGTATGACTGGAAACGATTCGAGAATACGGTAAAACAATATTCTCCGAAGACCGTCGTGTTCAGTGATATTGGCCCCGATATACGCTGGGTCGGGAATGAGAACGGGATCGCGGGTAACCCCAACTGGAATTTTCTTGATACCGCCGGTTTTAAGAGGGGGGTCGGGGCGCCGCCAACCGATACGCTTAACCGGGGTAATTATAAAGGACAGTACTGGATACCCGCCGAATGCGATGTCAGCATTCGCCCGGGTTGGTTCTGGCGTTCCGCCGAGGATGCAAAGGTGAAATCCCCGCAGCAGTTGTTCGATATTTATTTAAAATCTGTAGGCAGGGGTGCCAACCTGCTTTTGAATGTACCCCCGGATAACAGGGGACTGATTGCTGCCGTGGATTCGGCCGCGCTGGCTGAGTTTAAAAAGCTACGGGATGAAAGTTTTGCCGATAACCTGCTGAAATCGGCCAACACTTTTTACCAGTTCACCCGTTCGGATGTGACGGGTGGAAATTTAGCCGTCCGTTCACTCGATTCAGCGGGCAATGCGTATAGTGTAAACCTCCAGAATTTTATCGTGGAACTACCGCAGTTAACAAAAATGAATTGCATCACTCTCCGGGAGGCCATTCACCTGGGACAAACGATCCGGAAATTCAGGATACTCCTGTATAACGGGAAGAGGATGGTCAGGGAGATCGCAGGTACCAGTGTGGGCCGCAAAAGGATCATGACCTTTAAAACGACAGCAGTCACTTCATTTACCGTTTACCTGGATGATGTGAAAGGGGTGGATAACGTGATCGGGGTGACGGCATACCTGATGGATGAAAAGTTGCTGGAGAAGTGATCTGCATAGAATATTGTTTAGCCACGAAATCACACAAAAGCACACGAAAAAATGGCAAGAGAGGTTTCGTGTTAGTTCGTGTGTTTTCGTGGCCAAAAAATCTTGACTTGTCAGCGGCCGTTGAAATTCGCCTTTCTTTTTTCGAGGAAGGCCGAAACACCTTCTTTCATATCCTCCGTGGCAAAGGCATTACCGAATTCTTCGATCTCCAGCGCATAACCGTTTTTACTTTCATCAAATACAGCATTGGCGGCTTTGATGCAACCGGCCACGGCCAGCGGAGCCTTGCTGTTGATGATATCGAGGATCTTCTTGGTGTGTTCAAGCAGTGTATCAGCCGTTGTAACATAATTCACCAGCCCCAGTGATTTCGCTTCAGCGGCGTCGACCAGGTGCGCCGATAGTAATAGTTCCATCGCCTTACCCTTTCCAATGAGTTGCACCAGCCGTTGCGTTCCGCCGTATCCCGGGATCAAACCAAGGTTCACTTCGGGTTGGCCAAACTTTGCATTTTCGGATGCCACGCGGAAATGACAGCTCATTGCCAGCTCACAACCCCCTCCAAGTGCAAATCCGTTGACGGCCGCTACAATTGGTTTTGAAGAATTCTCGATCCGTGTAAAAGTATCCTGTCCCCTTTTTGCAAGTGCCATGGCCTGTACTTTGTTCAACCCGCCGAATTCCGAAATATCGGCACCGGCCACGAATGCCTTTGGCCCGGAACCGGTGATAATGACAGATTTTATGGCAGGGTCTTTCTCTATCTGATCGAGGGCTTTATTCAGATCCGTGAACACATCTTTATTCAGCGCATTCAGTTTATCCGGGCGGTTAATGACAATGGTCAGTATCCCATTTTCAAATAACGTCAGAAGCGTTTGGAACATGTTGTTTTTTTTTGTCAAAAGTAAAGAAATAGAGGGTAGTTATTTTGGCCGGAGTACAGAGTCGGTTTTCAATTTGAATCCCTGGAATAGGTTGTGCCGTTCGGCGAAGGTGCGGAGATCAGAAACTGCGGTGTTCCTTCACCCATGTTTGGATATACTCACTGATCTCGGAAGTGGGCGTGCCGGGAGCGAATAATTTTCCCACGCCCAGCCGGTGGAGTTCCTGCATATCATCTTCGGGGATGATACCACCTCCTGTTAGCAGAACATCGGTCATTTCTTTTTCTTTCATCAGGGCCATCACTTTCGGGAATACGGTATTATGCGCGCCGGAAAGGATGCTGATACCGATCGCATCCACATCTTCCTGAAGGGCAGCGTTCACCACCATTTCGGGTGTTTGACG
>CAZEZE010000048.1:0-11363 GCA_964516445.1 uncultured Chitinophaga sp.
GCGAAGAACAATTCATGAATGACTGCAATGCTGCACTGGAAAAGGAATTTCCCAAACTTACCGTGTTCGGGGAGTCGTGGGTGAACAGCACCGTGGCGAATGCCTACTTCACTCAAAACAATATGGCAACCCCGTTCAGGCACAACGCGAAGGGAATGCTTGACTTTCAGTCCTGCTTTGCCATGCTAGCCGGTATGAACGAATCGTTCGGATGGCTTAACGGTGTGACAAAGATCTATACCACGCTCTCCAATGATTTCCTTTACAGGAACCCGATGAACAACTGCATCTTCCTCGACAATCATGATATGGACCGGGTGTTTTCAGTTATCGGTGAGGACTGGAAGAAAATGAAAATGGGTTTTAACTGGCTGTTCACCCTGCGCGGTATACCACAGCTTTATTATGGCACCGAAGTGCTGATGAAGAACATGAAAGTGAATACGGATGCCACCGTGCGGGAAGATTTCCCGGGTGGTTGGCCCGATGATAAACCCAAGGACAACCGGTTTACCAAAGAGGGAAGGAGTGAAAAGCAAGAGGAGGCTTTTGCTTATGTGAGCCGCCTGGCCAATTTCAGGAGAAACTCATCGGCCATAACTTCGGGTAATACCATGCAGTACATTCCCAAAGAAGGACTTTATATCTATTTCCGGTACGACAATAAGCAAACTGTGATGGTGATCACGAATACCGGTGAGAAGGATGCCCGGCCCGACTGGTCTGCTTACAGCGAAAGGGTGCAAGGATTTTCGCAGGCAAGGAATGTTATAACGGGGAAGACAACGCTTTTGGCTGATATTAAAGTTGAATCCAAAGAGAGTTTTGTTTTTGAACTGGTCAGATAACGAAATTGACCAGCAGTTTACCTCCATAAGATCCCCAATTTTGCATAAGCGGGGCCAATTTTGACATGAGCTCAATTCGGTTCACTTTTTTGCCCTTGGAAGGCGCAGTTACAGGTTTCATATTGATGTCAAACACCTCCACTTTGGTGGCAAACCAGGTTGCATGCAACTTCGGGATACCCACTCCGAGGATCATACCGGGCAGCCCATGAATTCCTTCCGGACCACCATTGATCAGTAATTCATCAGTATAAAAAGCGAAAACTGCAATTGAATCACTGATGATCCCAACTGCTTTCCGGCAATCATAACCTGCAATGGTACGCAGGTCGCCGGTGATCTTCCATTTTATCTTCAGCAGGCTGTCCTGTACCAGGAAGGTTTCCTCAAAAACGGGTTTCTGTGAAATGGTTGTACCGGTTTTATAGTTATTGTACACAACATTTTTATCTGCCACCGGTCGCCAGAACATTCTCGGGTCAACCGGTGTTTCCCTGCCTGGTTTAAACAGCGATTGGGTGGTATCGCCGGTGAATTCATAGTAATGGAGCATCGAAACGGGGTAGCGGTCCTTGGTTTGTTCATACCAGCTATTACCTTCCGCCAGTTCCTTCATCAGTTGCCGTACGGCTGTGGTTTTTTCGTACTCCACTTTGATGCTGGAGAAAAAACGGGCCTGTGCATTTACACACAAAAAGGCAAATAGCGCTGCGGCCAGGGTTGTGAACTTCTTTATCATTTTGTATCCCCTCCGGGTGATTTATTGAAGGACCATTCGAATTTCAGCAGGAAGTACCGGCTGATACGTTCGTAACGGTCATCGGATATAAAGGTGCTGTTGATGGTTCGGGTGAAACCTTTGTTGTCGTCCAGAATATCGTTGATATAAAGCCCGATCTTACCCGCGTCTTTTTTAAATATCTTTTTGGATAGCCCCGCGTTCCAGACCACCAGGTTCGTATTGCTGGCAAAGGCCTGGATCTTCTGCCGGAGGTCCGCGTTCAGGTTCGTGTTGAATTCTATTTTCCAGGGAAGATCTATTTCCACTTCGGCCCTTCCGCCATAGGAAAAATAATTGTTGTTGATGCTGTTGGAGAAGGAAGATTTTGATTTGTTATACCCGATCCGTGGCCGGAGGCTGATATCGTATTTATTTTCATTCTCGATACCCAGGTTCAGTTCCAGGTTAAATGTAAAAGAACGGGTAACAGCCTGCTGGCCATTTACAAAATTATTGAACCTGTTGCCGCTGCCATTGACGCCAAAACCAAATTCGGGTTTTTTATTTCCCCCGCTTTTATTGTAATTGGACCAGAGGAACCAGCTCCGGTTTCCGTTGATGTTGACAGGGAAATACGTTCTTTTACCGGTCACCGGGTCGATCGTGTTGTTCTGGGTGATCGCGTTTTGCTGGATATTATAGGAGAAGTTCAATCCCATCCAGGATTGTGAAAGTACCTTGTAACGGTTTATGAAAATTGAAGTGCTGTGATTGAAACCCACTTTCAGGTCGGGGTTACCCTTGTATTCATTCAGCGGGTCGGTATTGTCGCGTAGCGGCTGCAACTGGTTGATTGTCGGCTGTATGGTGTTGCCGCGGTAATTGATCCCGATATTAAATTGCGTTTTCGGTGTAAAATTCAGGGAAGCCTGCGGCGTAACATTGAAGAACCGGTAGGTATTGACTCGGTTACTGTCAAGATTACTCAGGTTCAGTTTAATACCGGAAATGCCCGAACCGACCGCTGCCCTCACTTTCTTGCCGATATACCGCAGAATGGCATTACCGCTGTTCGAAAAGGCGTCCAGTTCAAAGTTGTTACTGAACTCATTCACTTTTTCCTCGTATTTCCCGTTGAAATCTTTTTCAAACGTATTGCGGAGAGACCGTGAATGATTCTTGTTCCACGCGTAATCCACCACGAGGGCCCATTTGTCAGAGAGTGGTTCAGAAAAGGTTGTTTTTACACCCATGGTGGTGGACCGGCCGTCAAAGACCTTTTGCTGATCAACCGTATCGCTGCTGCTGTAAACACCGTTGGGGTCAAAATACCTGATCCTCGTAAAATTCAGACCGCTGTTCTCATCATCGGTAACGCCATACCGGAAGACCGTCTGCCATTGCCTGTTCTTCTTTTTAAAGAGTTGTTTGTAGGTAAATTGGTTATCCACCTGGCTGCGCCGGGTAGTATTGTCATAATTATTGAAACTCTGGTTCACGGTATCGAGCCCGCTGTTGAGAAACTCTCCGTTGTTTTGGCCGGTTGTATGACCGGTCTTGTATGTATAGTTCGTAACAAGTTTGAAAGAAGCCAGTGAATCGAGTTTCCATTCGTATTTGCCGTTCAACGCATGTTGCTGGTTCAGCCCTGTCTTGCGGCTGTACTTATTGCTGTAGTTATACCCGGTAGGGAGGATGTTTTGGGTAAGCGTGGTCCCCGTATTGGTGGTGCCAAGCCGGTTATAACGATAGGAAAGGTTCAGGTTGTGCCTGTCGGCATCCCATTTATTGGAAAACAGCGCGCCGCCGGTCCAGGCATTGGGCAGCCCGCGGAGGCTCCAGTCGTTAAACTCATCACCGCCGCCGAAACTGAAATAGAAACCGCTCAGTTCATCGAATTCCATATCATTTTCAAAACCCAGTTTCTGCCGGTCTTCCCAGTTCAGGCTCCCGGTGTTCACATTGGTTCGGGTGCCATAGGCGGAAATCTTCTTTTTGCTTACAAATTTGTTGTACAGCGCTTTGGCCTCGTAAAACTTATTAAGATCGGAGCCGCCCTGCAGTTTACCGAACGCCCCCTTCTTGGCGTCTTCCTTCAGTTTGATGTTAACGGTCTTTCCCTCGTTGCCCGTTGTTATACCGGTAAGGTTCTGTTGTTCGGACTTGGTATCAAACACCTGCACTTTATCCACGGCTTTGGCCCCGATGTTCTGCGTGGCCATGGTTGGATCATCGCCAAAAAATTCTTCCCCGTCAACCAGTACTTTGTCCACTCTTTTCCCCTGCGCCACGATCTCACCTTTACTATTAACCGAAAATCCCGGCAGTTTTTTCAGGAGATCTTCCACGGTGGCCCCTTCTTTAACTTTAAAACTATCCGCCACGAATTCGGTGGTATCACCCTTAATGCGAATGGCGCCGACCGTTTTCACGATCACTTCATTCAGGAGTTTACTGGCGGGGGTCATAAAGACATTGCCGAGATCCAGGTTTCCCTTCAGTTCCATTCCCTCCATATAATCCGCAAAGCGGGGATAGGTGACCAGCAAGACAAACTGACCGGTATCGGTACCGGGTAAGGTGAATTTTCCCTCCTGGTTACTGCGGGTAAAGGACACCAGCGTGGAATCCGATTTGCGCAACAGGGTGATGGTGGCAAGGTGGAGAGACCGTTTCTCGGTGGAATCGGTGATCGTTCCGCTGATCGTGCTTTTTTGTGCAAAAGTTGAAAAAGCACACAAAAGCAGCAGCGTGGTTACAGCCGGTTTTTGCATTCTGGGTTAATGATTTGTTCTGAAAAATATCAATTCGGCTACTAACCAGCGCTGACATTTACCTGAACCGTGCAAATTTGATGATTTACGGTAAGGAACGGCAATAAATGCTCCCTCCGCAGTGTTAATATTTCACCAAAAATGATGTAAGTTGAGTGAGATACGAAACGAAACCAATTCCATAAAATGCCAGGAAAAAAGAAGAGCCCTGCTAATAAACCCAAACAAGTTAAGCCGGCGGGAAAAGGTAAACCGGCAAAGGTAAAACAGCCTGCCATAAAACAGCAGGCAGCGGCAACTCCAAAAAGATACGAAGAGTTGAATTTTGTGGACACCACCAAACCCGCCTGGAATTATTCACTCCTGACGGATGAGGATGTTACGAACTACCAGGACGGAACCCATTACCAGTTGTATAAAAAATTCGGATCACATTCCATACAGGTCAATGATATATGGGGCATGTATTTTTGTGTATGGGCGCCCAATGCCACTTCCGTATCGGTCAAAGGTCACTTCAATGAATGGAAGGATCATGAGTATGAACTGCATCCCCGCTGGGACAAGAGCGGGATATGGGAAGGATTCATTCCCGGGTTAAAGCACGGGGAAGCCTATAAGTACCATATCGTGGGCTATGCGAAACGGAAATTGGATAAAGGCGACCCTTTTGCCAATTATTGGGAGAAAAGACCGGAGACCGCCAGCATAACCTGGGATATGTTTTACGAATGGAAGGACGAGGAATGGATGAAGAAGAGAAAAAAGAAGAATGCACTGGATGCCCCATGGAGTGTGTATGAACTGCACCTGGCAAGCTGGCAGCGGCCGGAAAAGAATGATGAAGAATCCTATAACACATATGACCAGATAACAGAACGGCTGGTGCCTTATGTAAAGGAACTCGGGTTTACCCATATCGAACTCATGCCGGTGATGGAGCATCCTTTTGACGGTAGCTGGGGTTACCAGTGCACCGGTTTTTTTGCCGCAACCTCCCGCTTTGGTGATCCGCAGGGACTCATGCGGCTGATCGATACCTGTCACCAGGAAGGTATTGGAGTACTGCTCGACTGGGTGCCCTCTCATTTCCCTTATGACGCGCACGGTCTGTTCATGTTCGACGGCACCCATACCTACGAGTACGCGGATATGCGGAAAGGGTTCCACCCCGACTGGAACAGTTACATCTTCAATTATAAGAGGGGAGAGGTGAAGTCATTCCTGATCAGCAGTGCCCGTTACTGGTTCGACCTGTTCCATATCGACGGGATACGGGTGGATGCGGTTTCTTCCATGCTGAAGCTGAATTATTCCCGCGAGCACGGCCAATGGGAGCCCAATGAATTCGGCGGTGACGGCAACCTGGAAGCGATCGCCTTTATCAAGGATCTTAACGAAACGATATTCAGGGATTTTCCCGGCGTACAAACCATTGCGGAGGAAGCCACCGACTGGCCGGGGGTGTCCAAACCGACCTGGCAGGATGGCCTGGGCTTCGGCATGAAATGGATGATGGGATGGATGCACGATACGCTGGATTATTTTAAGATCGACCCGCTGATGCGGCAGTTTCACCAGGATAAGTTTTCTTTCAGCATGATGTACTATTATGACGAAAACTTCATGCTGCCGTTCAGTCACGATGAAGTGGTGCACGGCAAAAGTCCCATGCTCTACAAAATGCCGGGTGATGAATGGCAGAAATTCGCCAACCTGCGCCTGCTTTATACCTATATGTGGACACATCCCGGTGCCAAACTGCTTTTCATGGGTAATGAGTTCGGCCAAACAGGGGAGTGGAATTACAAAACCGAATTACAGTGGGAACTGTTACAATTCGATTGTCACCGGTTACTGAAAGATTGTGTGTCGGGACTGAATGCGCTGCTGAAGGCTGAACCGGCGTTATACCAGGAACAATTCAGGATCGAAGGATTTGAATGGGTCGACCTGAACCATAGGGCAGAATCGGTGGTGGCTTACAAACGAATAGGGCGGAAACCGGCCGACGACCTGCTGGTGATCCTGAACCTGACCCCGGTTGTGAGAACCGACTGGGAGATCAGGATAAGTGGAAAGCCTTATAGCAAAGAAATTTTCAACAGTGATAATAAGATATATTGGGGTACGGGAGATGTTTATAACCCTGAACTGCGTTGTGAACCAATTGATAAGGATCAAAAAACGTACAAACTAATAGTAAATTTACCCCCTCTTGCAGGGATCGTCCTGAAATAAATACTATTTTGGAATGATATTAGCTGATTAGTAGCCGGTTAAGCTTTGATTACTCAACTGCAAAATTTACCTTGCATGGGAAGCCCTTTTAAAATCCACCCCGATAGCTATCGGGACAAAAAAAGCCCTATGAGACGTATCCTCCTCGCAATCATCCTTGTGCCGGCATTGTTACCTGTATTCGCACAAACATCAGTTATCTCAATCAATCCGGGTGTTGACAGCGCAGATTATTTCCTGCAGAAAGGTTTGCTGGAAAAACAGAATGGCCGCCGGCTGGAATCCATGAAGAATTTTGAAAAAGCGGCCAGGTATGATGCCAGCAGCAAGGCCATCGTAACTGAACTTGCCTCCGCCTATTTTGATCTCCGCCGCTATAACCTGGCGCGGGAGATGTACAAGAAACTGGTTACGCTTGGAGAGGAGAGTGCTGCCATTTATAAACAGCTGATGACGCTGTCTTTCCAGTTAAAACAGAATGATGATGTACTGCTGTATGCAGATAAACTTAAAAAGGCAGATCCTTCGGAGAAAGTGGCTTACTATGTGGGACGCGTACATTATGATACCGACAATTACGGGGAGGCCATCAGGAACCTTAATATGGCAGAAAAAGAGGATCCTGCGAACCCTGAAGTACCGTACCTGATCGCGCGGAGTTATGCCGATATGATGAATTACAAACTGGCCGTTCCCTATTTCAAAAAAGCGATCGAACTGAAGCCCTCTGAGAATTACTGGGTGTATGAACTGGGTCTTATCTGTTATGCGATGCATAACGACAAGGATGCCCTTAAATATATCCTCGAAGCCGGTGAGAAAGGATATAAGAAAGACAATGACTATCTCGAGAACCTGGCCATTGCCTACCTGAATGTGGGTGAACTGGACAAGGGTGTGGAAATGCTCGACGAAATTCTGAAACGCAAACCCAGCGACCTGAACATACTGAGCATGGTGGCGGAAGCCTATTATGCCAAAGCCAAATTCGACAAGGCCATGGAATACTGGGACAGGATGCTGGAATACGATAAAGAAAATGCACCCGCATTGTACATGATCGGTATGTGTTACCAGAAGAAGGGTGGCAAGGAAAACATGGAAAAAGGCACCCGTCTTTGCGATAAAGCGATAGAAATGGATCCCTCCCTGGCAGGTTTGAAGCAGAAGAAGATGATGGCGGGACTTTGAGTGAGTTAAGAGTTGGGAGTTCGGAGTCGGGAGTCTTTCAATATTATTGGAGCAATCAGGTAAACTGGTTGCTCTTTTTTTACCTCGGGTAACCCATTTGTTGCTACGAAGCCTGTCCTAACTCCTAACTCCTCACTCCCGACTCCGAACTCCCAACTCCAGACTCCCGACTCCCGACTACATTCGTTCCGGCACCCTTATCCCCAACAGCCCCATTCCGGAAGCAATTACATGGACGGTCATTTCGGAAAGCTGCAGGCGTAGTTGTTTCTTTTCTTCCGATTCTGCATTCATCACCGAATGCTCAGTGTAAAATGTATTGAAGGCCTTGGCAAGGTTGAAGACGTAAATGGCGATAACAGAAGGATTATGTTCAGTAACGGCCTGGTCAATAATCACCGGGTATTGTTCCAGCAATATAATAAGATCCTTTTCGAGTTTTAGTAGGCTCCCGACTCCCGACTCCCGACTCCCGACTCCCGACTCTTTTGCCTTTCTTAGAATAGACTTGATACGCGCATGTGTATACTGCACAAACGGCCCGGTAAACCCATGAAAATCGATGGACTCTTCGGGGTTGAAGATCATTTTTCTTTTGGGATCAACGCGCAGCAGGAAGAATTTCAGGGCCCCCAAAGCGATCGTGTCATAGAGTTCGTTCAGTTCGGATCCCGTAAAGTCCTTTACCTTTCCCAGTTCCTCAGTTTTGTTCCTGGCTACGTTCACCATTTCATCCACCATATCGTCTGCGTCCACTACGGTACCTTCCCGGCTTTTCATTCTCCCGGAGGGAAGTTCAACCATACCATAGCTTAAGTGGTCAATACCTTCGGCATAAGGCTTGCCAAGTTTCTGCAGTATCAGTTTCAACACCTTCATGTGATAATTCTGCTCGTCAGCGATCACGTAGATACTCCGGTCGTACCCGAACTCTTCGTATTTCTGCTGGGCCAGTCCAAGGTCCTGGGTGATATAGACTGAAGTCCCGTCTTTCCGCAATACCAGTTTTTCATCCAGTCCTTCCGCGGTCAGGTCAATCCATACGCTGCCATCCTCTTTTTTATAAAAGACACCCTGTTGCAGACCTTCTTCCACGAATTGCTTGCCCAGCAGGTAGGTATTGCTTTCATAATACATTTTATGAAAGTCGGCCCCGATCCTTTTATAGGTCACATCAAAACCTTCGTATACCCACCCGTTCATTGTATTCCAGAGTTTCATTACCTCCGGCTTACCAGCCTCCCAATCCAGCAGCATCTGCTGGGTGGCTTTCATGATGGGAGCGTCTTTCTCCGCGTCTTCTTTCTTCATACCCCCGGCTACAAGCTCCTCCACTTCTTTCTTGTAGGCATCGTTGAACTTCACATAATACTCCCCGACAAAATGATCTCCTTTTGTCCCCGTTGAACCCGGTGTGGCCCCATTGGCAAACCGTTCCCAGGCGATCATGCTTTTGCAGATATGGATCCCCCGGTCGTTCACAATACAGCTTTTAACGGTTTCGAATCCGCTTTCTTCCAGGATACGGGCGATGCTCCATCCCAGGAAGATATTCCTTAAGTGTCCAAGATGTAGTGGTTTATTGGTATTGGGGGATGCGTACTCTACCATCACTTTTTTACCAGTGGCCGGTTGCTGGCCGAAACGTGGAGCCGCATGATTTTTTTGAAGGAAGCTGATCCAGTAATCGTCGGAAACAGTCAGGTTCAAAAACCCCTTGATAACGTTGAAGGCAGTAAAAAAAGAAGGATTGTTCTTTACCAGGCATTCCCCGACCTCTTTTCCCAGCCCTTCCGGTGATTTCTTTAACTGCCTGACAAAAGAGAACAGTACCAGGGTGTAATCACCTTCAAACTCCGGTTTGGTGGAATTGATAGTCAGCTCCGCTGTTGTGGCTTCATACCCGTACAATTCTTTCAGCGCTTTTACAACAAGAGGTTTTATTTCGTTTACGATACTCATTCAGCCGGTGTTTAGTCGGCAAATTTACAGAATGATCGGGCCACTTGGCTGAGGTATTCAAACTTTTATAAGTCGCTTCCGGGTTGGGGAATGGCACACGGATGACACGGACTAAACGGATGAAAACGGATTTATCCCGGCTAAGCCGGGATCGATCCGTGTCGACAGAGCAGAGGAATTGTTACAAACAGGCGGAGGCTAGCAAGTTTTTCTAACTAAAATCAGTGTCATCCGTGTTCCTCTTCATTTATCTTCTCATAAATTTATAGAGATAATGGCACACGGATGACACGGATGACACGGTTGAGGCGGATCAGAACGGATTCATACAAAGCTCTCTAAAGTTCCCACAGAAAGAACTTCAGGTCTTTTAAAGATTATTGCAACTTTAATACTGCCCAAATTTCTAAAAACAGGATTATCTTTTATATGGAAGGGTTCCTTCGATACGGAAAACAAAAATCAATCACTTTAAGGTACAGTTTTGATTTTTAAATTGGAGCTTATTTGGTTCTTGGAGCTTTGGTTCTTGTCCAAAGGACTCCTTCGGAGGAACTTTGGTACTGGACCTTGATGCATCCAATCCGGTTCACAGTATTACCTTTGCCCACACCAATGCGACGACATATCCATAGCGCCCGGGATTTCATCCTTCCCATCATTGATTTCTTCTATCCGCCCTTCAAAAGGCTGATGAACAAACAGACTTTCCGGTATGCCGCATCAGGCGGAGGGAACACGCTGCTGGGCCTGCTGGTATATTTTGTCAGCTATAAGTTCATTTTCTCCGAACAGATGTTCAGTTTCGGCATCTATGCCTTCAAGGGTCATATAGCGGCATTGATCCTTTCCTTCTGTGTGACCTTCCCGGTTGGTTTTTTCATGTCGAAATATGTAGTTTTCAGCGATTCAAACATGAAGGGCCGTATCCAATTATTCCGGTACCTGATGATTTGCCTGTTCAACCTCCTGCTGAATTATATCCTGTTGAAAATATTTGTGGAAAGGCTGAACATTTACCCGGTCATTGCCCAGGTGCTCACCATCTGCATCGTGGTGCTGTTCAGTTATGTTGCGCAGCGGAATTATTCTTTCAGGATTACAGCGGATGAGGAGGAAGAGATCAAAGGCTGAAATCGATCGTTTCCACTTTTACGGACAGGCTTCCCTCGCAATTGCTGCGGATGACAAGGTGCTGTTGCATCGGGTAGATACCCGCGAGTTGTATATCATTAATGTTGCCGTAGCTGCGTACGCCTTTTGTGAGTTCGCGGTTCAGTTGCTCGTTCATAGTTTTTTTGGCGCTGTCAATATAAGCGCCGAGTTCGAAACGGGCATATTTGCTGATCTCTTTCGTGATCTTTTTGTCAAACAGCCAGTCGGCTGCTCCCAGCAGGATATTCTTTGACTTGATGTCAAAATCGATATCCTTCACTTCGATCATCCTTTTATCCTTGTCGTATACCGGTTTGCCGGTCAGGTAAATGATACCCGTATTGGTGCCCGAAAAATGTATCCTGATGACCAGTTTGTCAAAGCCGCCGCCGTACACTTTGCAACTGTCCATGACGAAATGTTTTTTGACAAAACCCTTCTTAAAGTCAAATTCCTTTCCGGCCAGGTTCT
>CAZEZE010000049.1:0-11338 GCA_964516445.1 uncultured Chitinophaga sp.
GAGTACGGCATTGCCAGGATGCTGCACCAGGCAAGCCCGATACCCGCCATGCTGATGATCAGCAAATTTTTGTCCTTGAAAATATAGAATGAAATAAGACCCACACCTCCTGCAACCAGCGCGATCAGGTGAGCGGCCGGCCGGGAGAATTTTTTAGCCAGCACGGGCAACAGGAAGGCAAACAATGCAGCAAAGCCGTTATACCAGGCAAACAACACACCGACCCAGTTTGCCATATCATTATAAGCTTTCGAAGTAGTGTCGGTAGTGCCGGCCAGGTGCTGTGCCAATGCCGGTGTAGAGTAGATCCACATGGCAAATAAGGCGAACCAGGAGAAGAACTGTACCACCGCCAGTTTTTTCATTGTGTCAGGAAGGTAATTCAGGTCATCCATCACTTCCACAAAACCGTTGCTGCTTTCTTTTTTCTTCCATGCCCCGGCCATTAACTGGCAAAGACCAAAAACGGCAATACCACCGGTAAGAACATAAAGTTCCTTCTCGAGTTTTTCAACAGCGCCGGAATTATAGAGGTACAAACCAGCCGTAAGGATAAGACCGGTGATCATCCATACATAACCTTTCTTTGTAAAGGTTCCGGCTGCTGTTTTAATCTGTACCCGTCCTTCTGTTTCCCCGGTCTCCCCGGTTTCACCAAATGATTTTAATTGTTCGGGTGAATATTCCTTTGTAGTAAACACCGTGTACGAGATGGCGGCCATATAGACAACCGCGCCGATGATAAATGATATTTTGATCGAATCCGGAATGACTCCAGCCGCCGCTTCATTGGCCACACCCATTTTGGTGAGCAGGTAAGGCAGCAGGGATGAGATAACGGCGCCGGTCCCGATAAAGAAACTCTGCATGGCAAAGCCTTTTGTTCGCTGTGAGTCGGGCAGCATATCGCCGACAAAGGCCCTGAATGGTTCCATGGATACATTGATCGAGGCGTCCAGTAACCATAACATGATGGCCGCCATCCAAACTTCAGTCACATTGGGAAATACAAAAAGCGCGAGCGAGGCAAACAGGGCGCCGATCATAAAAAAAGGTCTTCTTCTCCCCCATCTTTTATGCCATGTCTTATCACTCCAGTGCCCGATGATCGGTTGCACGATGAGGCCCGTAAGCGGAGCGGCTATCCATAAGATGGGTATTTCATCGATCTGCGCGCCCAACGTCTGGAAGATCCTGCTCACATTCGCGTTCTGAAGCCCGAAAGCAAACTGGATCCCAAAAAAACCGACACTCATGTTGATGATCTGCGCTGTAGTGAGCCTCGGTTTTAAACTGACGGAGACGGCATGCATAAGCAATCGTTATTATTGAAACAATAAGGGCAGGACGGAAGATAATAATAATATGTAAAAAGTACACATATTGTAAAAAGAATGTTGGTTCAGTCGGCAGTAAGCAGTCTAGCAGCCTGCAGTCGGGCAGTAAGTACATGAGAGTTTTCGAATAAACAAAGAATTGCAGAACAAAAACGACCTGACTCCTAACTCCAAACTGCTAACTCCAAACTCATATTACGAATCCATTCGGAATAATCGCCCCTTTCTTAACCACAACGATCCCGTCTTTCACGGTAAAGAGGGCATGGTCGGCATTTTCAAGATGATTTCCCCCGTTGATACGAACGTCGTTGCCGATACGGACATTTTTATCCAGGATTGCATTTTTGATATAGCAGCGGTCTCCCACCCCCAGCAACGGATAACCCCCGGCAGTTGCCGCGGCGATCTCGGGAAGTGTTTCGTAGTAGTCGCTGCCCATGATATAGGTACTGACCAGCGTGGTGCCATGCCCGATACGGGAACGGATACCGATCACCGAATGCTCGACCCTTGAGGCATTGATAATGGAGCCTTCTGCCACCAGTGTTTTCTCGAGCGTGGTGCCGCTGATCTTTGCCGGTGGCAACATACGGGGACGTGTATAAATGGCATTGTCGTTATCGAATAGATTGAAATCAGGAAGTTCCTGTGTAAGACCCAGGTTGGCTTCGAAGAAGGAATATATATTCCCGATATCGGTCCAGTAATCTTCATACTGGAAACTGGCGACTTTATATTTTTGGATCGACTCGGGGATGATCTCCTTTCCAAAATCCGTAGCGCCGGCATATTCGGTTTGCAGCAATTCGAATAACAGTTTGCGGTTGAAGATATAGATACCCATCGACGCCAGGTAATTCCTGCCCTTGGCCTTCATCAGGTCACCGGTATCGCTGGTCCAGTCTGGAAGAATTTCTTTTTTTGGTTTCTCAATAAAGGAAGTGATCAGTCCATCCGTTGATTTCAATATGCCGAACTCGGGCGCTTCCCGTTGGCCCACCGGTATGGTGGCGATGGAAATATCAGCACCGAGTTGCTTGTGATTTTCCAGCATATCGGCAAAATTCATCTGGTACAGCTGGTCACCGGAAAGGATCAGTATATAATCACTTTCAAAAGGTTCGATATGCCGCAGACCCTGTCGCACCGCATCCGCAGTTCCCTGGTACCAGGTGGGATTATCAGGAGTTTGTTCGGCCGCAAGAATATCCACGAATGCTTTGCTGAAAGCGCTGAAATGATAGGTGTTCTTGATGTGGCGGTTCAGCGATGCGGAGTTGAACTGTGTCAGTACGAACATGCGGCCGATCCCGCTGTTCAGGCAATTGGAAATGGGAATATCCACCAGCCGGTATTTCCCGGCAATGGGTACAGCCGGTTTGGAACGGCTGGCAGTAAGCGGGTATAACCGGGAGCCCGCTCCTCCGCCCAGTATCACGCAAAGTATCTCTTTGGAATTGGTGATCACTTGCTTTGCCATCGGGATTCGTTTTGTATTATTTCAGACTTTTATAGAGGTCAATATATTGCTGCGCCGAACTGTCCCATGAATGATCGATCGTCATCATGTGTCCCCGCATCCAGCTATAAAGGTCAGGTTTATTATTATAAAGGTCAATAGCCCGGCCCACAGAATACGTGATATCCCCGGCCGTAGCCTTGTCGAACCGGATGCCAAAGCCCTGCCAGTCGCCCATATCCGTGACCGTATCATGCAAACCCCCGATATTTCTTACCATGGGTACGGTCCCATAACGCAGGGCATACATCTGGTTCAGCCCGCAGGGTTCTACCCGGCTAGGCATTAAAAGAAAATCTGAACCGGCATAGATCTGGTGACTGAGAGGTTCACTGTAACCGATATAGGAATTATAATACCCGTGGAACTGGTGCTTCATCTGGTCCAGTTTGTCTTCCAGTTCCGGGTCCCCCGAACCCAGTACCAGGAAATTCACATTACCATGGTGCTGGTAGATGGACTGGCTGATGGCTTCGGGCAGTAGGTCTGCCGCTTTCTCCCCCACCAGTCTCCCGATAAAGGAAACAAGCGGTTTATCAGGATCCAGCCCAAACTGGCCCGCCAGTTCTTTCTTATTCTTCCGCTTCCCTTTTTCCACCATTTCCGGGTCATAATTCTTAATGATCATGGAATCGGTCTTCGGGTCCCACACATGTGTGTCGATCCCGTTCAATATCCCCAGGCTCTTCCCCTGTTCATACTGAAAAAGTCGTTCCAGACCGTTGGCCGTCTCTTTCAGTTCACCAAGATAACTGTTGCTGACCGTGGTCACTTTCCAGGCACATTTCACAGCCGAAGCCATCGGGTTGATCGTATTGTCCCAGTCGAGCATGCCCCATTTCCAGGAGTCGAAAGCCGGGAGATAATAATACTTATCCCAGCCGATCCAGCCCTGGTACTGTGCGTTATGCACGGTGAACACTGAAGGCACCCCGGATAATCGTTGCCGGAATTCAAAACAATATTTGATCATGAAAGGGATCAGCCCGGTATGGTGATCATGGCAATGGATGACGTCCGGGAGATGTGTCCATTTATTAATCCAGTCGCAAACCGCCACCTGGAAAGCAAGGAAACGCTCCGTATCGTCTTCATACCCGTAGATCTTTTCCCTGTCGAGCAGGCCGTTGATATCAACGAGGTAAAGATCAAAACCCAGTTTATTCGTTCTTTCTTTTATAATACTGTAATGAAAATAATGCGGCCCGATATGCTGCCCTCCTTCATGCACAAGGTCCCACTGGTTCTCATACAGGAATTTGGTACGGTACATCGGCATCACCACTTTTGCTACATGACCCAGCTCCGCCTGGTATTTGGGAAGGGCCCCAACCACATCCCCCAGTCCGCCCGCTTTGGCCACCGGGTAACATTCCGCAGCTACATGAATGATCTCCATATCGTATGATCCAAGATTTAATTGAAATTAAGCGGTTTGGGTCTGAAAACAAAACAGTAAAGGGGCAAAATAATCGGTACGATCCGTCATTCTCTGAATACCCCTAAAGCACCGGCCAGTTTTTTTAGACAAGCTACTAACAGGCGGAGGGTTGTTTTTTCTGTCTATGAAATTTGTTATACATTCAGCTCTTTATATACTAATACCGATTGCAATGAATCAGCAAACCAAGCAGCCAACCAATTACGGGGCACTGAGCACTTTAGTACTTGTTTTCTTTTTTTGGGGATTTATTGCTGCGTCCAACGGCATCTTTATCCCTTTTTGCAAGAGTCACTTCCACCTTAACCAATTTGAATCGCAACTGATCGACTTTGCATTCTACGCTGCTTATTTTGTGGGTTCTTTCATATTATTCCTGATTACTTCGATCAGCAAGATCGATATCCTGAACAAGATCGGTTACCGGCGGGGGATTATCTGGGGCCTCTTTATTTCCATCGGGGGAGCCCTGTTGATGATACCGGCCGTAAACTCCGGCTCCTATCCTTTTATCCTCAGTTCACTTTTTGTGATCGCCCTCGGGTTCTCCCTGCAGCAGACAGCGGCACAGCCCTTTGCCATCATGTTAGGCGATCCCTCTACCGGTTCGCACCGATTGAATCTCGGGGGCAGTGTCAATTCATTCGGAACCACGCTCGGGCCCCTGATCGTTAGTTTTGCCTTATTCGGATCCATCAAGGAAGGGGCCTCATCCGCCGCGGATATCGGGCAGATCAAAACACTTTATATGATCGTTGCGGCGGTATTCTTCCTCGCAGCTTTAATATTCATATTTACCAAGAAACTTCCCAAGACAGGATTTGATGAGCATGTGGAGCACAGCCCTAAAGCATTGGGAAGTCTTTCTTTGCTCACCCTCGGGCTGGTCGTCCTGATCGTCATCAGCCAGTTCACCAGTTTGAGCAAGCTTTCTATTACCAGCATTTCCCTTATTATGGTTTTCCTGATACTGGCATTTTCCTATATATCCGCCAGTAAAAGAGGGGATGGCTGGGGTGCCATGAAATATCCGCAGCTTGTCCTGGGTATGTTGGCCATCTTTGTATACGTGGGTGTCGAGGTCACCATCCAGAGTAACCTGGGTGCATTGCTGAAAACTGACGCTTTCGGGAATATTGATGAAGCGCATAATTCAAGGTTCATCTCCTTATACTGGGGAAGCCTGATGATCGGACGGTGGATGGGCGCCATTTCGGTTTTCAACCTGAAAAAAAACACCAAAAGATTACTGACCATACTCGTCCCCTTTATCGCTTTTGCGATCGTCCTCCTTGTGAACATGGGGAGGGGCAATGATGTAAGCGACCTGTGGATGTATGCCGTTTGCATTGTTGTTCTTATTGCAGGTATCCTGTATGGACAGGAAAAGCCGGTGAAAACATTGATCACCCTTTCCCTGCTGGCCACCATTGCCATGATCACAGGAATGCTTACCAGCGGAATGACCGCCACCTATGCATTGATGAGCGGCGGTTTATTTTGTTCCGTGATGTGGCCCTGTATCTTTTCCCTTGGCGTTGCAGGTTTGGGAAAATATACATCCGAGGGCTCTGCATTCCTGATCATGATGATCCTCGGCGGGGCGATCATTCCTCCTTTCCAGGGAGCATTGGCAGATTCAGGAATAGGTATCCACGGTTCTTACATCGTTGCCGTAGTTTGTTTTGCCTACCTGGCCTGGCATGCATGGCAAACACGCAGTGTATTAAAGAAACAGGGACTGGATTTTGATCAGCAAATCGGCGGCGGCCATTAAAAATAACGAAGGACCTATTATGGCGAATTACGCAATCGGTATTGATGTCGGCGGCACCAACACCAAGTTTGGCATTGTTGACCAGCATGGACTTATCCTGCAGCAGGACCGGCTGCTGACAAACGGTCCGGATGGCGTGCAGGATTTCATAGATGAATTGCACGGCAAACTGATGCCCCTGATCGAAAAGTACGGCGGTACCGGGAATTTCACCGGCATCGGGATCGGCGCACCCAACGGCAACTATTACTCCGGTACGATCGAATATGCCCCCAACCTGAAATGGAAAGGCATCATCCCGCTGGCGAAAATGTTCAGTGAGAAATTCGGACTGGAAACCAAACTCACCAATGATGCCAATGCGGCCGCCGTTGGTGAAATGATGTATGGTTGCGCAAAAGGCATGAAGCACTTTATCGTGATCACCCTGGGCACCGGTGTCGGCAGCGGGATCGTGATCGACGGAAAGATCGTATTGGGACATGATGGTTTCGCGGGCGAACTCGGTCATACCATCATCCGCCATGGCGGCAGAATGCACAAGGGAACCGGTATCCGGGGAACCCTGGAATCCTATGCATCGGCTACAGGCGTACGGGAAACCGCGATCGAAATGCTGACGGAAAATCCTAATGTAGAAAGCCTGCTCAGGGATTATTCCATCAATGACCTGATCACGAGCCAGACTGTTTACGAATGCGCCACCAGGGGTGATAAGATCGCCAACGATGTATTTGAATATACAGGACAGATTCTCGGTGAAGCGCTGGCCAATTTCATCATGTTCTCCTCTCCTGAAGCCATCATATTGTTCGGTGGACTTACAAAAGCCGGCGACCTGATCATGAACCCCACCCGCCAGGCTATGGAGGCCAATCTAATCCAAATATTCAAAGGCAAAGTAAAGCTCCTGTTCAGCGAGCTTCAGGAAGCCGATGCGGCTATTTTGGGGGCGAGTGCGCTGGTGTGGTAGTTCTGAGTCGGTAGTTCGGAGTCGGGAGTTAGGAGTTGGAAGCCGAAAGTTATCAGAGTCTATTGCCTATTGTCCATTGCCTATTGTCCATTGCCTATTGTCCATTGCCTATTGTCCATTGCCTATTGTCCATTGCCTATTCACCATTCATAAAAAAAAAGCAGCTCCCCGTAGGTAAGCTGCTCATTCCTCACAGAAATTGAATATTACTTTATCTTAAGAACAGGCTTGAGCTTATAATCACCCTGGCCGGTCTGGTGTATGGAAAGCGCGGCATCAAAGTCGATCAGGATCGAATCAATGGGACCGTTCAATTGTTTGTTGATCTTTAATTTCAGTCCGGATTCTGAACCACTTGGAATCGAAAGCGGGTAAACCGTACCGTTTACTTTTATACTGTTATTCGTTCCCAGCACAAACCGGATCTCCTTTACGGAATTAGACGGAATCGTTCCGGTTGCCAGCAAAGTATCCACCCCGTTTTGCAGACCCAGCAGGTTATAAATACCTGCATTGGTATTCAGGCTAACCCAACCGGAGGAGTCCTGCCGGAAATTGGCTTTCACTTCAAGGATGTCCACATTCACTTCCTCTGCATTCACGGGGGCATCGGTCAGCCTGACCTTCAGCACAGTACCTGCACTATTATTACCATTCGCAGATTCTTTCTGGCAGGCAATCAGCACCATAGCGGAAACAGAGGCTGTCAGGAACAAAGGCAAAAAAAGCTTTCTCATAGTATCCGTTTTTTGAGTTAATAATGCGATAAAATCATGCCAAAACAGCTTGTTTCAGATCAATGAATAGCCGAGTTTTCCACAAAACGGATAATTACCGGCTTTTAATAATGAATACAGCTGGCACCGCCCGCTGCCCGGAAGCATCGGAAACCCGGATGGTTTCCCTGCCATTGATCAGCATACAACTGCTTCCGCCACCGTCGAGGTTCAGGGCTTCCCAGCAGCCTATATCTTTAAAGATGCGGGCTGCCTGGGTCAGGGTTGCACCTTCGGCCTTCCCGGGATTACGACCTTCGATGACAAGAATGATGAGCTTATTGTTTGGGGTATAGCCCATCGCTGTACGGGGATGTTTGTCATCGATGGCCTTGCCCGTAAATTTTAATTCTTCATAATTCGTAATTTTTATCTCGCCTTGTTGCAGAAGGACCGGTCCTCCTCCCACGGCCGTTCTCATTTTCCACTTCAACAAAGTTTCCTGTGCCTTTGAATGAGTAATAAGCGAAGCCACAAAGGCATCTTCCAAAGTAAATATTCCCGATGAATCCTTTGCAGGAACAACAGGTAATTGCCCGGCATAGGGAAATTTTCGGGATGTGTCTGTGTATAACCAGGCAATATCAGCCTTCCCTTTTCGAGAGATCCCAATAGCACTTCCAAGAGGATGGCGGTAAGTGAATGTATCTTTTCCCCGACCCGGGACTGAGTGAATATTGTAGCCAAGGAGTTGCCCTTCCTTGATCACAACATTCAAATTCTGGTTAGTAGCGAAAGAAAAAAAGGTAGTGTTCACCACCAACAGGGGTTTATCATTTTTCTCATAAAACTTTGCGGGGGACAACCTTCTTTTATAAGTGGTATCAACAGTGAAAAGAAGTTTCTTGTCTTTCAGATCAGCCTCAACATAATAGGCAATATTGGGTTTGCCATCCAGTAAATCAGTTGTTTTGTAAACATGTACAGACGAAGGCAATGGCTGAAACATTGAATCTACGTTCTGCCATTTCAACTGGGCCGGCAATAATGATGGAAAACAAAATAAACAGATATAAAATATGAAGATTCTACTCATAACTACTACTCCTAACTCCTAACTCCTAACTCCTAACTCCTAACTCCTGACTCCTGACTTTCCCAACATGCCTTTCACTATGATAGGAAGACCGGACAAGCGGCCCGCTTTCCACATAATCCAGTCCGAGCCGGTAACCGATCTCGCGATACTCCGCGAACTCATCCGGATGAGCAAAACGATGAACAGGTAAATGCTTTTTTGTGGGCTGAAGATACTGGCCGATCGTCACCACATCACATCCATTGTCACGGAGGTCAGTTAAGGTTTGTATCACTTCTTCCTTTGTTTCTCCCAACCCGAGCATGATACCGCTCTTGGTCCGCATACCTCCTTCTTTCAGAGTCCTGATCACTTCCATGCTCCGCCAGTACCTGGCCTGTATGCGCACCTGGCGGGTGAGTCGTTCCACCGTTTCAATATTATGGCTCACCACTTCAGGCGCCGCACTGATGATGCGTTGAATATTTTCTTTCTCACCCTTGAAATCGGGTATCAGGGTTTCCAGGGTTGTTTCCGGGTTCAGTGTTTTTACCGCTTTGATGGTATTGTACCAGATGATGGACCCGCCGTCAGGGATCTCATCCCGGTCTACCGAAGTGATCACCGCATGTTTGACCTTCATGAGGAGGATCGCCTCCGCTACCCGTTGCGGTTCATCCCAGTCTACAGGCTCCGGGCGTCCCGTTGCCACGGCGCAAAATCCGCAGCTCCGGGTACAGGTATTTCCGAGAATCATAAAAGTGGCCGTGCCGGAGCCCCAGCACTCGCCCATATTGGGACAGTTACCGCTTTCGCAAATGGTGTGGAGTTTGTATTGGTCCACCAGGCCGCGCACATGCCTGTATTCCTCCCCGATGGGAAGTTTGACCCTTAACCAGTCGGGCTTTTTCACTCTTGTATTATCCGCCACAGCAGGAATGATGGAAAGTTCATTCATCCGGCAAATTTACGGTAGTCCGGTTAATAATTGATTCGGTGTTATGGCACACGGATGACGCGGATGAAACGAATCAAAACGGATTTAACCTATAAAATTCAAGCGTTCCCGCCAACTCCGTATAGTCTGTGTAAATCTGTGTAATCTGTGGCCAAAAAAAATCCACGGGAATCCGTCACATCCGCGTCATCCGTGTTCCATTTCATCCTAAAAAGTAAACCCGAATTATTTACGCCGTCCGAAGAGTACAGCGATATATCCCTGGAAGAAGAATTGCTTTTCTTTTTGTCCCACCATGATGGGGATCTTACTCCCGTAAAACTCAGCGCTTACACCCACTTCGATACCGGAAACCGCTTCATTGAAGCGACCATAATCGAACCGGAGGGCCGCTTTTGCAAAAGCACCGGGTTTGATCTTCAATTCATTCCAGCCCTTGCCAAATCCGGCACCGCCCAGTATTTCCTGGCTCATGAAAAGGCTGCTGTCGCCATCCGAATATTTAATGGCTTTGACCTGCTGGCTCTGCACATCGTTCACTTCAATATAATAGGGACGAAGCAACCCGATAGCAATACCACCGTTATAGACAGCCGAAACGGCAACCCCGTTCTTGTTCCCTTTTTGGCCAAGGATGTATTGCTGTCCAAAACCCAGGGTTAGCTGGTAGAAATAATTCTTTTTGGCGTAAATAAAAGGATTGCCGAAAATAAAACCCTGGCTGGGCTGTTTGTCTTCCTTCGGGTGTTTGCTCTCCGTAAAATCGACCCTGTAAATATTTGTTTTACGGTTGGTCTTCATCCGCCCCAGTTCATAAAAGGCTCCGTAACCATTGGTTCGAAACTGCAATCCAAACAAGTTTTGCTTGCTGTACACCAACACTCCTTCCTCCGCCTGTTTGATCAGTTCATTGACCTTCTGCCGGCGTTCTTCCTTTTTGGCTTCTTTGGGAGACCTGCGTTTGGAAGTAGTATCCTGGGCGGCGGTAACCACGACAACAGCCAGCAACAACAGTGTAAGGGGAAGTTTCTTCACGGAGTAATTATTTTGACTAAGAGTTTAATTGAGTAAAGGAGCAAAAGAGATGGTTTGCCTGCATGTAAAAGTCTTTGCAAATCTATAAAACCCGGCCGTTCAGGAAATGTCGAATCCGATAATAAACCATGCATACCCTCTTTTTCTCTTTCTCTCTTTTATCCTCTTGGTTATATAACGTAAATTTAGGGCAAAATATTGATAATGACTTCCACAGTAGTGTATAACGGCCAGTTAAGAACGACCTGTACCCATTTGCAAAGCGGCTCTTCCTTTGAAACAGATGCCCCCACAGACAACCATGGTAAGGGTGAGCGGTTCTCCCCCACCGACCTGATGTCCACCAGCCTGGCCACCTGCATGATCACCGTGATGGGGATCAGGGCCCGGAACATGGGCTTTGACCTCGACGGAGTGAAGATCGAAGTGCTGAAGATCATGAAATCCGACCCCCGCCGGGTAGGTGGTATAGAACTGACCTTTCATATACCCGATTCGCTG
>CAZEZE010000050.1:0-11306 GCA_964516445.1 uncultured Chitinophaga sp.
GCCGGGTATGTCATCACTCCACAACCAGCGGCCGTCAGGTCCCCTTACATTCAGTTGCAGTACCAGTTCCGAGGTCATCGTTCTGCGGGTACTGTGGATGGTTGCATGCACCCAGCCATATTCCTTAACCACTGAATCAGGACGGATCAGCTTTTCTTTTATCACGATCTCTTTCGACACTTTACGCTGGGTACGGTAATCTTCCATCCTTCCGATATTGATGCGGGCCAGTTGCATGTCCACTTCCATATCGGTCCTGATGTTCCGGCTCCGGGCTTCCCAGGCGGAATAGAATTTCACAAACTCGCTGCCGGAATTGTACTGCAGGTCGCGAACGAGCTGGTCGTCAAAGTTATTCCCTCCAACCGTGTACGAACTGTAAACATATCCGCCATTCTGCTGTAACGGCACGACGATCACATTGGTCACGGCATATTCATACGCCTCGTTCAATTTAATGGTTGCTTCCCTGTCGCCGGGCAGGAAACGAAGGGCCGCCTGGAATTCCCGGTAAGCATTGCGGTAGCTTTGCTTGTCATAGCGCTGCATGAACGCGATACCTCTTTCGTAGCGCACATCACCTGCTTTTTGAGCATAAGTGATGAGGTAGGACGCATAGTTCTGCGGCCTGACAATATCAAAAACAGAAGGTACTTTATAGATCGCTTCATACATCCGCTGAAGGGAGGCGTAGTCATTGTACATCCATTCCCATTTCAGCTCATTATTGCTTTCTGAAGATGTGCGGATCCGGCTTTCATGATCGGTCACTGCATACTGGTAGGCATCCTGCAACAGGGCCAGTAACTTCTGATCATCAGGGTTCTTTTGGAGTTTTTTGGCGGCCAGTTCAACAGCCTCGTCGTAGTTTCCCTTCTCATACATCTTTTTGGCCGTTTTACAGGAAGATGCTGCCAGTATGATCGCCGAAAATAGAATCGTGTAGAGTTTTAGTTTCATAAACACCTCCGTTTACAGGTAAGATGTTCAAATCGTACTCCATACTTAAAGCAACCGGATCAATTAGAGAATCATTAACAATTGAAGCTGGTTTTGGCCACAGATTACACAGATGAGATTCACTATAGAAATGGTTGATCAAAGCAGTCCCATCCCAACTGGTCATTCCTTCAGGGAGTGATAAGTGTGTATGACACACTTTCTGCGAATTAATCCGTGTTATTCTCTGTAATCTGTGGCCAAAAAAAGACCAATCTTAATATTTCAGGATATCCCTCACAAAATTGTGGTACTCATCAAATCCCGGGAGGTTGTTGTGCCCGCCCCCGTGGATACGGATCAGGGTGATCCTTCTCGGGTTGATCTTTTGCAATGCTTCGCTGTGACGGATGGGGATAAGCCAGTCACGGGTACCGTGAATGATATAGGTATGGCATTTCACACCGGTGATCCATTTGTCGGTACGAAGGTGAAACCGCAGCACGATCCTCACCGGCAGGATCGGGAGGAAGCGTTCCACCACTTTGCGAAAACTGTAATAGGGCGCATCCAGGATCAGGTAACGGGGGTTATTGTCGGAGGCCAGTTTCGTGGCAAATCCGCTACCCATGCTGCGTCCATATACGATCAGGTGGTTTTCAGAATAGGTTTCACGGAGTTTGTCATAGATGAACTGCATGTCACCCAGCATTTCCTTTTCGGCTCTTTTGCCGGTGCTTTTCCCAAAGCCCCGGTAATCCAGCAGCAATACATCATAATCATAGCGGAAAAAATCCCTGGCATAACGGGCCCAGCCTTTTATGCTCCGGGTGTTCCCGTGGAAATAAAGGATCAGTCCTTTGGGTTGTTCGCGGAAAAAATGGAGACCGTTGATACGCACCCCGGGTTCGATATCAAAAAAATATTCCCTGAACGGGGCATCGTACCTGAACTCGAAATCCTGTTTTAATTTCTCCGGCTTGAATATGAGTTTGTCCTGCAGGAAATAGGCCAGCAAAGAAAGCAGCAAGATGCCGCCGATGATATACCAGATGAAAACAGGCAATCGGGAGGTTTTGGTTGCAGGAAGTTAAGCATGTTTCAGGGAAACAGGACGGTGTTTTAAAGTTCGGTAGTGACTTAATATAATCTCACGCAAAGAGCGTTTTGTGTGCGGAGACTATTTATCAACCACGTACTGTGCGTTCACGCTGTGTAAAAAAATATAAATTGAACCACGGATACACGGAGATACACGGAGTCCCTCTGTGGTCCTCTGTGCCATTGTGTCTCCGTGGTTCAAAAAATACAAATTGAGCCACTACTGCACGAGGTAATAAAATCGTTTTTACACCGTAAGCGTTGCGGGAAATAACTAAAGGTTCTTTGCGTGGAATAATTTCAAACGGAGACATTGCTTATTGTTCATCCTCCACCCGTTTCAGTTTGAGATTGGTGACGGGGGCCACGATCAGCGGGAATTTCTCAATGGTCACATTGGAAAGGTCCAGCCCGAAGCCTTTTTCTTCCGACAAACTGTGTTCCTTCAGCCAGAAGTGGAATTTCATGATCACCTTTTCAAAAAAGGGCAGCTCGTTGTCCTGGCTCAGGTATTTCTCCATCACCATGAACTGGAAATCGCCCACGGTCCCGCTGCTGGCAAGACTTTCATAGCGGCTCATGATATTTACTTCCTTGTTGGCCACGAGATCTTCCACCACTTTCCGGAACATGAGGTTGATGCGGGGTTCGAGCCGGAATCCCAGCCGGAAATCCACCCGGATGATATCGTTGGGAATGATATGTTCCACTTTATACTCGCAGGTGTAGGGATCATCCCTTGTGTCCACATGCACGAACCAGTAAATATCCGCCCGTTTGGGTTTTTTGTTCAGGATGGAATAGATGATCTTATGTTCGATCTCCTTGGGGTTGTTGGCACTGGTGAGGTACACCAGGTGGGTGGCATACTTGGGGACCGATTTATCGTTGCTCAGCTCCTGTATTTTGGGGATATAATGTTCCAGTCGCACAAATTCCACATAACGGTTCTTGATCTTCCGGGCCCGGTACCAGATATACATGACAAAGAACATGATCATGCCGATGATAAGGGTGATATAACCGCCATGGGTAAATTTGACCATCAGCGCGACCAGGTAACCTGTTTCCACAATAAGGTAGACGCCCAGGAAAATATAGATCCAAACCGACCTGACCCGGTGCAACACCAGGAAATTGGCGAACAGGAGTGTCGTCATCAGCATGGTCATGATAATGGCCAGCCCGTACGCGGCCTCCATATTGGATGATTTGCGGAAAATGAACACGACCCCGGCACACCCCAGGAACATGATCAGGTTGATGGCCGGGATGAAGAGCTGTCCTTTTGCTTCGGATGGATAACGGATCTTCAGCTTGGGCCATAGATTGAGCCGCATGGCTTCACTGATCAGCGTAAAAGCCCCCGAGATCATTGCCTGGCTGGCGATGATGGCCGCCGTGGTAGCGATGATCACGCCGGGGATGATGAACCACTGCGGCATGAGATCATAAAAGGCGTTGATGCTGAGTGAGCTTTTTACCTCATCTGTTATGGTAAGTCCGTTGCGATGAGACAGCAGGTAGGCGCCCTGGCCGAAATAGTGTACCAGCAGGCAGGTCTTCACATAGATCCAGGAGTTCCGGATATTCCCCCTGCCGCAATGTCCAAGGTCGCTGTAGAGTGCTTCGGCACCCGTTGTACACAGGAAAACAGCGCCGAGCAGCCAGAAACCGCCTTCGTAATTCCTCAGGAACTGGATCGCGTAATGAGGGCTCAGGGCTTTGAAGATCTCCAGGTCGTCAAAGACGTGGATGATACCCAGCACCAGGAGCATGCTGAACCAGATGAACATGATAGGGCCAAACAACTTCCCGATGGAGGCTGTACCGAACTGCTGCATGAAAAAAAACAGGGTCAGTATCGAGATCACGATGATGACCACGGTGTCGCTCCCGTCCTCGATCCCGAGTGAGGGTAATTCCTTCAATCCTTCCACGGCGGATGTGATGGAGATGGGCGGGGTAATGATCCCATCCGCCAGCAGGGCCGCGCCGCCGATCATGGCCGGTAATACCAGCCATTTCTTTCTTCTTCGTACGAGGGCATAAAGGGCGAAAGTGCCGCCTTCCCCCCGGTTATCGGCCCGCAGCACCAGGATCACATACTTAATGGTGGTTTGCAGCGTGAGGGTCCATATAATGCAGGAAAGGCTTCCCAGGATCAGGTCTTCACTGATCTCCCTGCCGCCGATGATCGCATTGAATACATAGAGGGGTGAAGTACCGATATCTCCGTAAATAATTCCAAGGGCAATTATAAGGCCTGCGGCTGTAACTCTGTTGGTCGGTATTTTCACTTGCTGTGGTTGTGCTTTGTTTTCCTGCCAGCCCGGCATTCCCGGCCGCTGCGGGACTTTACAAGGCAGGTACGGATGAGGGTTCTGGAGGCAACTGCCTGCAAAGGTATAAGCAAAATTCCGAGATCGCCAATTACACGGGGAAATTCATGCGATCAGTAACAGTCCGTTACCGGAATGGCAGTCAGCTGTTGTAAGTATTAAAGCATCGTTAATGTAATTGAGGCCCCGCCTGCATCCTGATAAAAACGGATTATGATTACACGGCATTCGGTAACTTTAACGAACGAAAAACCTGTACGTATGAAATTGAGAAGCTGGGCTTTTTTTATCCTCCTGCTCGGCGCCGGACTTACCACAGGCGCGCAGAAGATCGTTTACTCCGATTATGAACGGGAAGACAGCCGCCGAATGGCTTTTGACATTGCCGGGAAACTGGACGGCAATTTTCTCATTTACAAGAATACAAAGAACAAACACTGGATCGTACTGTATGACAACGACATGAGGATCGTGGGCAAGGTGGAGCAGGACTATGTTCCCGATGATGACAAAGTGATCAATGTTGATTTCTTCCCCTATGCGGATTTCATTTATATGATCTACCAGTACCAGCGGAAAAATGTAGTGTATTGCATGGCCAGCCGCATCGACGGGAAAGGGAACCGTATCGGGGAAGTAATGGAACTGGATACCAGCCATATCGGCGCCTCTGCGAACAATAGGATCTATACAACGGTCAGCAGCGAAGACAAAAGCCATATCAGTGTGTTCAAGATCAACAGCCGGAACCGGAAGCTTTTCCTGATGACCACCCTGCTCTTCAATAATAAGCTGGAACTCCTTAAAAAAAGCAGGCTCGAAATACCCATGGAAGAAAGAAATGAGAACCTGGGCGACTTTTCCCTTGATAACGGGGGCGACCTGGTCTTCTGCAAATTCTTCCGCAACAGTAATGATAATATTACCCGGGCTACCCTGATGGTGAAATATGCCCAAGCCGATTCGCTGATGCGACAGGAACTGGATATTGAGAATACCCTGCTGGATGAGATCCATATTAAGGTGGACAATTTCAATAAGCGGTATTTCCTCACCTCGCTTTATTATAAAGAAAGAAAGGGTAATATCGACGGGTTCTATTTCTATGTGTGGGATAAGGCGGCGGCAAAGACGCAGTATACCGGCACGTTCACTTTCGGCGAGGAATTGCGGAAGGAAGCAAGGGGAGATGCCACGGTGAAAATGGCATTCAACGATTTTTTTATCCGGCAGATCATCACCCGACGCGACGGAGGGTTCATCATCGGCAGCGAATCGTTCTACACCACCTCCCGTTTCAATAACTGGAACCGATGGAACTACCTGTACAGCTCACCCTTCTATAATTCCTATTACAATTATAACAACCCTTATTATTCACCTTATTTCAATAATTCCTACTGGAATAACCGGTACGGCAACAACCAGGCGGTTCGCTACCACGCCGATAATGTAGTCGTTTTCTCATTCAACGGCAGCGGCGGCCTGGAATGGAGCAACGTATTGGGCAAAAGCCAGTTCAATGACGAATCGGACGACTTTGTCTCTTACCAGTTGCTGAATACCGGCGACCAGCTTCATTTTCTGTTCAACCTGCAGGAAAGGAGGAACAGCCTGCTGACCGACTACAGCGTTACGCCTGCCGGGGAGTTTACCCGTAACCCTACCCTGAAGAACCTTGACAAGGGATACGAGTTCATGCCGAAATACGGAAAACAGGTCAGCGCCCGTCAAATGATCATTCCTTGTATGTATCGTAGCTATATTTGCTTTGCCAAAATCGATTACAGCCAAAACTGATTAAACCGGTTCCATCTCATTGACAGGTATCTTTAAACAAAAAAACCCGGCCAATATCTTCCTGCTGCTGGTTTTCGGGGTGCTTATCAAACTCCCCGTGTTCCTGCACCCGCATATACCTGCGGAGAAGGAAGGGGATGGCGTGCTTTTTCGCGCATTGCTGGAGTTCCTTCAGCCCTATGGCCGCAACAACCCGGTCATTTATCCACTGCTGGCTTTTGCCTTTATTTTTTTGCAGGCGGTGATGCTGACCTCCTTCATCAATACACAACGGATGATGAGCAAGCCCAATTATTTCCCGGGTATGGCGTACATGCTCATCACATCCCTGTTTCCCGAATGGAACTATTTCTCGGCGCCCCTGATGGTGAATTTTATACTGGTACTGGTGCTGTCAAGATTATTCAAAATTTACAACCAGCCGAATGCGCTGGGATCTGTTTTTAATATCGGGCTGGCTCTGGGTATTGCTACCTTTATCTTTTTCCCCTCGCTCACCTTTCTTGTCTGGATACTGCTGGCGCTGGCCGTAATGCGGCCGTTCCGGCTCAACGAATGGATCGTCTGCATCGTGGGGGTTACCACGCCCTTTTATTTTTACGCGATCTATCTTTTTGTCACGGATAGCTGGAGCTGGTCTAAACTCTGGCCTTATTTCAGCATCCGGTTACCCATGGTAAAACAAACGGTATGGTTGGCGGGGAGTGTGTTCCTGATGGCCGTTCCCTTCCTTGCGGGGGGATATTATGTTCAGGAAAGTCTCCGCCGGATGCTGATCCAGGTACGAAAGGGATGGAGTCTCATGCTCTTGTATTTACTGGGTGCCCTTTTCATTCCTTTTGTGAACGGTACCGGCACCATGGAGAATTGGGTATTGGCGGCCATTCCGCTGGCGGCGTTTCATGCCTGCACTTATCTCTATACATCCTTCCGGATCATGCCGCTGCTGCTCTTCTGGCTGACCGTGGCCTTTATACTGGGGTACCAGTATTATTACATCACCGGTTGGGGATAATACCCCGCTGGCCGGGCGGTTTTCTTATCTTTGGGGTTCTAATATAAATTCCAGATTATGAAGTTTGGCGTGGTGGTTTTTCCGGGTTCTAACTGCGACCGGGACATGTATGATGCATTGAAAGATGACCTGGGCCAGGATGTCCGGATGTTATGGCATAAGGACCGGGACCTGGGAGCATTCAATACAGAAGATTGTATCATCCTGCCCGGCGGATTTTCATATGGCGATTACCTGCGCTGCGGCGCGATCGCCCGTTTCAGCCCGATGATGCAGAGCGTGATCGAATTCGCCAACGCGGGGGGAAAGGTCTTCGGCGTTTGCAACGGATTCCAGATCCTCTGCGAATCCCATTTGTTGCCGGGCGCCCTGCTGCGAAACAGCAACCAGCAATTTGTCTGTAAAAATGTTCATATCACCCGCGACGTAAATAAAGTTTATAAGATACCGGTGGCGCATGGCGAAGGAAGGTATTATGCCGATGAACACACCCTGGATGAACTGGAGGCTAACGGGCAGGTTATCTTTTACTATTGTGATGAAACAGGGAACAAGACCGTATCCGCCAACCCCAATGGGGCCATCCGCAATATTGCCGGCATTTGCAATGAAGCCCGCAATGTATTCGGGATGATGCCCCACCCGGAAAGAGCCTGTTCATCCGCTCTCGGTAATACCGATGGCCGGGACATCATCAAATCCCTGCTGATGGCCAGGCAACTGGTTGGCTGAAAAGCTCGTCTGTAATGCATTGTGATTCTGTGATTTTCATTACATAACGACCCGTTCCGGCGGATTAAATTGCACTGATTTTTTAACAAAATGAATCGCCTAAAAGAAGGAATTTTGCATTGGAAATAAAATAAGAGAAAACATGAAGAAATTATTAGCCATAGCGGTATTATTTTCACTGGGATGCTCTGCCAGCGCGCAGCTTAACCCCATCAGCTGGGCCTTCAGCTCTAAAAAGATCGGGGATAAAGTCTATGAGATCCAGATGAAGGCAACTATCGAAGACAACTGGCACCTCTTTTCACAGGTTCAGCCAGCGGATGCGATTGCGATACCTACCATTTTCACCTTCAACCCGAACCCGCTATTCTCCCTCGAGGGAAAAGTAATTGAATCCGGGAAACTTGAAAAGTTCACTGATAAAACCCTTGGTCTCTCTGCCAACCAGTATTCCCATACGGTGATCTTTACGCAAAAGGTAAAGCTCAAGGCCAATGTGAAGACCAACCTGACGGGTAACGTGGAATACCAGACCTGTGATGATAAAAAGTGCCTCCCCCCAAAAACAGTTAATTACAGCATCGCGATCAGGTAAACCCTGGAATAATATTGTTTGTAAGAAACGGGTTCCCATCAAGAACTCGTTTATTGTTAAATAAGCATACCATGCCCCGGATTTTTAAAACCACTGCTGCTTTATTTTTCTTTTTGTTGATCCAGGGAAAATCATGGTCGCAGGACAGCACAACGGTTCCGGCGGGCTGGGTTGCGGAAAGTAAAAAAACAGGAGAAGGCAAATACGAGATCTCTTTCAGCCTTCCCTCGGCCGGCAAATGGCAGGTCTATGCACCCAACCAGGTTCTGCTGGATGTAAAGACCACGGAACTGAAATTCCCCGATTCGGCTATTGTTCAGCAAGGGGATTTTATCCTGTCCCCTGGGGTTAAAAAAGTAACCAGCGCCGTTTTTGAAGGAACTACGGTAAATGTATATGATGGGAAAGCCTCCTGGAAAGCAAGGATCCAGATCAAAGGACCGGCCCCTTCCCGCCTGCAGGGTGTTCTTTATTATACATACGGCGCCGCCGATGAATTCTATCCTTCCACGCCGTTTGAATTTACCGTAGACCTGGAAGGAGGGGTAAAGGCAGCCGGGATAAAGATCCCTTCCATCGATATACAGCAACCGGTCAATGATTGCGGGGATGAAGGCACGAAAGACAAAAGCCTGCTGTCCATTTTCCTGCTGGGTTTGCTCGGCGGACTGATCGCGCTGCTCACGCCCTGTGTATTCCCTATGATACCCGTGACCGTCACATTTTTCACCAAGAAATCCGCGGATAAGAAAAAGGGGATCGCCAACGCGGTGCTCTACGGATTATTCATCTTCCTGATCTATGTGCTGATCACGCTTCCCTTCCATGTGGCGGGTAAGGCCATCAGCCCGGAGATCTTCAACAATATTTCCACCAATGTGTGGCTGAACCTTTTCTTCTTTCTCATTTTCGTGGTCTTTGCGCTTTCCTTCTTTGGTTTATACGAGATCGGGTTGCCGGCGGGGCTGGCGAACAAAATGGATTCAAAATCGGGTTTGGGTAACCTGGGCGGCATCTTCTTTATGGCCTCCACACTGGCCATCGTTTCCTTTTCCTGCACCGGTCCGATACTGGGTACCTTGCTGGTGGGTGTAGCTGACCAGGGAGCCTGGCCGCTTACCATAGGTGCCGCGGGATTCGGGCTTGCGCTCGGATTGCCTTTCGCATTGTTTGCGATGTTTCCCAACTGGCTTCATTCACTGCCTAAGTCGGGAGGCTGGATGACGGATGTAAAAGTGGTCCTGGGTTTCCTGGAACTGGCGCTGGCGGTGAAATTCTTTTCCAATGCCGACCTGGTGAAACAATGGGGATTCCTGAAGCGTGAAATATTCATCGGGTTATGGGTCATTATCGGAATACTGACCGTACTGTACCTGCTCGGAAAATTAAAGATGTCGCATAGTACACCGGTAAAGAAATTTTCCTTTATCCGGATCGCTTCCATTATCCTGTTTACGGCTGCTACTATTTACCTCATTCCGGGACTTACCAATTCAAAAGCGGCCGATCTGAAACTGATCAGCGGGTTCCCGCCGCCCCGAACCTACAGTATTTATCATGTTAAAACAGGGAAGGCTGGTGTGTTTGCACCGCTGCATAATGATTATGCAGGGGCGCTGAAGCTGGCCAACGAACAGGGTAAGCCAGTCCTGGTCGATTTCACCGGCTGGGCCTGCGTGAACTGCCGCAGGATGGAGGAGAAAGTGTGGCCCGATAAGATCGTGGACAGCCTGTTCCGGAACAAATTCATTGTGGTATCGCTTTATGTAGATGAAAGGAAGAACCTTCCGCTTGCCGAGCAAACAGTGGAGAAACTTTCCAACGGTACCGAAAAATCGATCGTGACCGTTGGCGATAAGTGGGCCACTTTCCAGATCGAGAATTTCGGGGCCACTTCACAACCCCAGTATGCGATCATCAGCCCGGATCAGAAGGCCCTGACCAAAACGAAATTCTATACACCGGATGCGAACGAATTCATTCGATGGCTGGAATGCGGGCTGGAGGCTTACGAGAAAAGCAAGAATAAATAAAAAAACTGATCAACAAAAGTGTCTTGTGGGTTGTATCCGTTATATATGGCACTCTGCGTGAGATAATTTAAAAGAATATTCACCTTTATACAAAAGCCCCGTCTCGGCTGAGCCAAAACGGGGCTTTCAATTTGGTGTCATTCTGTACCAGCCTTCCGGATTTTCCCGCCGTAACCTTGGCGCAGGCGGGTGGCAAGCAAGCAAGAGATCCCAGAGAGATTCTTTTTTACTCCGGATGGAGATACAGAATGACAAGAACTTTATCCTCTCCCTCTCCTCCTGAGCGCAAGCGAAGGATCTGAGAGGGCAGGGGTGAGGCTATAGCGCAATTTGTTTTTGCATCATCAGCTTGCGCAAATTAATCAATCCGTAACGCATGCGTCCCAACGCGGTGTTAATACTGCAGTTGGTGGCAGCGGCGATCTCTTTAAAACTCATATCGGCATAATGCCGGAGAATGATCACTTCCCGCTGGTCTTCCGGAAGACGCTGGAGCATGTCGCGTACGCGGTCATGACTCTGCCGGCGGATCATGCCGGTCTCGGCATTTTCCTCGGAGAAACTCAGCACCTCGAAGATGTCCTTATCCTCGCTGTTGCGGATCGTGGGGGAACGCTTCACTTTCCGGAAATGGTCGACACAAAGGTTATGGGCGATACGCATGGCCCAGGGCAGGAACTTTCCTTCCTCGGTGTAGCGGCCGCCCCGCATGGTGTCGATGATGCGGATGAATACGTCCTGGAAGATGT
>CAZEZE010000051.1:0-11160 GCA_964516445.1 uncultured Chitinophaga sp.
GGCACCTGCCCTGCGGGGTTAGCGTCATCATCCCAAATCGTTCCGGCAAACACGTTGTCAAAGCTGCTGCCATTATCGGAGGTTAACGTTACCACCGTTCCGGAAGGTGATGTAAGCGTAATGTCCAGGTCAGCGTTAAAGGTATGGGTAATGTTAGTTATGACATTAAGGTCATAAAGGTTGATCGGAGCACCGGCCACATTAATGGTGGAAACGGCAACCGCGTTGTCCGTGATCGGTGTGGGTGTATTATTGCTGAAAGATGTTTGGCTTCCACCGCAGGGGATCACAGTTGGCGGCGCACAGCTGGCTGTACGGATCTCCAGGCCCCATGAGTTCAGTGTACCGCCATCACCGGCCAGGTCGTCACTGATGGTGATGGTCCACGTACCGTTGGGATTTTCCCCGATAAATGCGGCAAGGGCTTCCTCGGGGGAGAGGGGACTAGCCAGAGTCAGGTTGACAAAAGCGTGATCGGTTACCACACCGTTATTGGTTGTATACGGAACGGTTCCGCCCGGGTTGGCATCATCATCCCATAATGTTCCCGCGAAAACGTTGTCATTTCCGGCGCCATTATCCGTTGTAAGGGTAACGATCGTACCGGCCGGGGATTGAATTGTTATATCCAGGTCAGCAGCAAATGTGTGTGTAAGATTGGTCAGCACATTAACATCAATGAGCTGGGTGCCTGCACCGGCGACATTGAGCGTGGAACTAACCACACCCGGACCGGTTGGGATGGCCACGGGGGTGTTTTGGGTAAAGGGGAAATTCGTAACAATAGGTGCGGAACTAAGTCCCCTGATGGACAAGGACCATGAATCCAGGCTTCCACCGTCACCGGCAAGGTCATCGCTGATAGTGATCGTCCAGGTACCATTCGGGTTTTCCCCGATAAAAGCGCCTAGGTGTTCTTCTGGAACAAGCGGTGAGGCCAGCACCAGGTTGGTAAAGGCGTGATCGGTTACCAGTCCGTTGTTGGTTGTATAGGGAACCTGACCTGCGGGGTTGGCATTATCATCCCAAACAGTGCCATTAAAAACGTTATCGTTTCCGGCGCCATTATCAGTGGTGATCGTTACCACTGTACCTGCCGGAGAAGTGAGGGTAATATCCAGATCGGCGGCAAACGTATGTGTAAGAAATGTTGTTAGATTCAGGTCATACAGGTAAGTAGGCGCTCCGGCAACGTTCAGGGTCGCCGAAACAACAGCCGGTCCCGTTGGTATGGCCAGCGGTGTATTATTGGTAAACACCTGCGGCGCAGTAGGGGTACATTGCGCATTAACGCGATTTACGCTTGAAAAGACAAGAAGCAGCGTAAGAATACATACGTATAACTTTCTCATAAGCTAAGTTTGGTTATAAACAGATTTACCCCTTGGTGCGGGATTTATGCCGAAAGTTAGGATTTTTTTTTACTGCCCCAACTTTTAAAGGTAAAATATTCATTACTTAAAACCGTTAGTATGAATAAATTGTCTCACCCGTATGAAAAGACCTTCAGTGCATCGTTTTTGGCTCCTGTCGGCATTGTTTTCCCTTTTTGCACCTGTACTCTCGGCCCAGATGATCACCGGCACCTGGAAGGGAAAGATCAACCGTCAAAAAGTAGAAGTTAAGATCATACAAAACGGTGACAGCCTTACCGGAACCTCGTACTATTACGAGTCTGTCAATAACTACCGGCGCTATGCCATTAAAGGCTATTTTGACCAGGCTACCAATGCCGCCGTATGGTGGGATGACCGGCTGGTGGATGAAAGATCGGGGCGTTTCAGTATCTCAACTCCCGGCAAAATACCCATGCTGTCCAGGGCTGATTTCAACTGTCCGGGTGACGGAAGAATGATGCTGGACGGAAAAGCGGCCGAACGGGAGGACGAACTGGATCCCCGGGGCGATGTTCACCTGGAAAAGATCACCCGCCCGGAATTTGAAGATGAATGGGACTTTGTGATCGAAAATTACACAGTGGGGGCCAACGACCCTGAAATTATCGATAGTGTCGGAGCCATAGCAGCAAGTCAGGAGAAGCCAGAGGATGAACCACTAAAGACAGTTCAGGCAGAAAAACCGGTCGTGGCCGTAAAGACTCCACCGCAAAAACCTGCAGAAAAACCGGTTCTGAAAACTGAGACTGTCACTGGTCCTCCACCAGTGATCGAAAAACCGGTCACTTTGAAAGCTCCAACCATCGAGGAAAAATTTGTGTCAAGACAAAAGATCTTTATCAAAGAGATCCCTGTTTCAGGTGATTCCATTGAACTCCGCTTTTATGATAATGCTGAAATAGACGGGGATTCCATTTCACTTTTCCTGAATGATAATTTACTGTTTCAGCATATCCGCCTCACGGGGAATGCCCATATCATCAAACTGGCCCTGGCCGATCTGGGGGAAAGCAATGAACTGACCATGGTGGCGGAAAACCTGGGCAGCATCCCCCCTAACACATCATACATGGTGGCCATAGTAAACGGTGAAAGAAAAGATGCCTACCTGGCCAGCAGCGAGGGCAGCAGCGCCATGATCAGGCTGGTAAAAAAACAGGCAAAACTTCCTTAGGAGTTTTGCCTGTTACTAACGGTGTAGTGTACCCTTATTTCAGTTGTTTCATTATTTCATCGATCGCCCTGTCCAGTTGCGGGTCACGGCCATTCAGCTTGTCATCAAAACTATTGATGACAAGGATGTCCGGTTGAACCCCGGTCATTTCAAGGTCTTTTCCGTCCAGCGAATAACAACCCCATCCCGGCATCCGGACCGATGAGCCGTCAACCAGGCCCACGCCGCTGGTAAAAATGATCCAGCGATAGGTCTCATTGCCGATGATGGTACCCAGTTTCAGGGCTTTGAAACCGGCCGAGGTCATTTCCGCATCACTCAGTGACTGTTCATTGATCAGGAGCACGATGGGTTTGTCGGCCGGGGAGAAATTGGATTGCTGGGTAAGCTGGCCTTCGCGGTACTTCCATTTCAGGTAGGTGCGCTGTGCCAGGAATTTGAGCACTTCATCATGCACGTTCCCTCCGGTATTGTACCGGAGATCAAAAATGAGGGCGTCCTTCTTATTCAACTCCTGTGTCATATCAACGATGAACTGTTCCAGTTCACCCTGTCCCATGTTTTTCATATAACCATAAGCGATCCTGCCCCTGCCTTTTTCATCCACCCGTTTCTGGTTGTTGTCGATCCATTCATCATAGAGGTTGGTGAAAAGGCTTGCCTGGGGATGGATCTTGACCTGCACCTGTTTCCCGCCACGGTCAAAGCTGAGACGCAGTTCCCTGTCACGGGATGGAAGCGTGAAATAATAATCCCGGTCCCTGCCCTGTTCCACCGGCTCGTCATTCACCCGCACCAGTTTGTCCCCGGGTTGCACATCCACGGACCGCCTGTCGGCAACAGAACGCCGGGCCACATATTTAACCTTAAACGGTTCATTATTTTCAAAAATGATCCCGGTTTCCATGGTCTGGTTCTGTAAGGCAATGGTCTCATCCTGTCCGAATGAATTGAATCCCTGGTGCGAAGAATTGAGTTCTCCCAGCATATCGTTGAGCAGGGTTCGAAGATCGGCCCGCGTGTTCAGGTGCGGCAGGAACTGCTGGTAATATTTTTTTGTCGCGGCCCAGTCGTTCCCGTGGAATTTCTCATCATAATAACCTTCTTCCATCTGCGCCCAGGCCTCTTCGAACATCTGGTTAAACTCTTCCGACATGTTCCGGTGAAAAGTATAACTGATATTGACGGGATCGGCTTTATTGCCCTCGAGGTTAAGTTTATTCAGGGTGCCGCTGAACAATACATAGAGTTTGTCGCTGACTTCTGTGATCCTGAACCCGAAACTATTGTCGGTTCCGCTGATCTTTTCCGTTTTATTGGCTTCAAACGGTTCGATCACTGTTTTCCAGAGCGCATTTCTCCCTTCCCCATGGCTGCTGGTATACAGTACCGTTGTTTTATCCCCTTTCTGGTAAACTCCCTGCAGGAACTGGGCGCCCAGCGAAGGACTGATCTGTTCCATTCTTTCCAGGAGAAGATCCATATCGATGCTGATGGGTTTCAGTGAATCAGCGTTGTCAGCCGTTTTCTTCTTCGCGGTATCTTTTTTCTCCTCTCTAAAAAGTTCATCGTACTTATCGATCCGGTAAGGTTCATCCAGTTTCTCCAAAGGCAAACGGTAAACTTTTGCATTGGGCATTCCAAAAGGATAAGCCGCTTTCAGTCGCTGCGAGGTGAAGAAGATATATTTTCCATCGGGTGACCAGAGCGGACCCGATTCCGTGACACCCGTATTGGTCAGGTTAGTGGTCTTGTTCTCTTTTATGTGATGAATAAAAATATCTTCCTCAAAATTTCGCTTGGCCGTAAACAGTACATACTCATCATTGGGTGAAAAACCCGGGTCGCTGGCCTGGAAAGCCCAGATCTCATCCTTTACGAGCGTCCGGTTCTGGAAGGTCTTCAGATCCAGCAGCCGCACTTCATCCCTGCCACTTAGATAAACAGCCTGTGTTCTTTTTTTATTCAGGATAATACTCCGGTTATTCCTTTTATCGCGGGTAAGCTGTTTGATTGTTCCGCTGCTGTCGGCCCGGACCGTGTACCAGTTGGTGTATCCTTCGAGTGTCTGGTTAAAAAGCAGGGTTTTGTTATCGCTCATCCATTTTACTTCCCGCACCCGTTCGGCTGAACGGCGGTTCACCTGCTGGGTGAATTTTCCTTCGACATCGCTGACAAATAATTCCCCGCGGGAAACAAATACCAGTTTCTTTCCGTCCGGAGAAATATCAAAGGCCGAGATAGCGCCCCGCACATCAAAATCCTTTTCCTTGGGAAGAATATTATTCCTGTACAGGGTGATTTTCAAACGGGTCCCACGGTCGCTTTTTAAATCATATAACCATAGCTGGTAATCTTTTTCAAAGACCAGTTTTCCCCCATTGGCATTCACTTGCGGGTTTTTGATGGATGTGGTAAATCTTGTAAGCCCTTTCTTTCTGCCATTGTCCAGTGAGTACAGGTTATATTCACCGTTGGCCTCATCTGAAATGAAATAGATATTCCCGTTCCTGTCGATTGTTGCACCGAAATCTTTTCCTTCCCAGTCCGTATATTTCTTATGCTGCTTTGTTTTCAGGTTGTACGACTGAATATCCGGATTAAAAGGACCTTTATAGCGTTTGCGCTGGGCCTGCCCGCCGCTCTCCCAGGTATCATTGAAAAATAGTTCACCGGAAGATGGATGTTCGACCAGGTTATGATCGTACTGGAAAAAATAATTGCCGAATACCCGCTGTGCCGTACCTCCGTTCACACTTACTTTATACCCGGCAGCCTGTCCCATCCGGCCGCTGTTGAAATAAATGAATTTCGAATCCCAGCTCCAGCTGCTCACCTCGTCGGTGCCGCTGTGCCATGTGATCTGCCGTACTTCTCCCCCGTTCACCGGTATCACAAAAACATCTGGATTACCGTACTGTCTTCCGGTGAATGCGATCCATTTCCCGTCGGGCGATACACGCGGAGAAGTTTCATAGCCCTGCATGGCCGTCAGGCGGGTTGCCTGGCCATCCATCACCCCCGCCTTCCAGAGATCACCCTCATAGGCAAAAATGACCGTTTGCCCGTCGGGTGTGAGACAGGGATTGGACAGAAAATAAGGATCGTTTTGTGCGGACAACTGACCGGCCAGTGCAAAGGCGGCCGCGGTAAGAATTAGTTTCATGAAAGATTGTTTTGGGTGTTCAATTTACACCCAAATCTATTCCCGTATCTGCCGCTGGTAAAATTTGGAGTGCCGGCCTATACCACCACATTGATCATCTTATGTTTTACATAGATGATCTTTTTGGGCTGTTTCCCCTGGAGCCACTTCTGAACAGTGGTGTCCTGCAGTACCAGTTCTTCCACCTGCTGCTGCGTGGCGTCGAGGGCGATGGTCAGCTCGGCCCTCGTTTTGCCGTTGATGGCAACCGGATAGGCTTTGCTGATCTCTTTCACAAATTTATCCTCGAAGACCGGGTAAGTTGCATCGAGGATGCTGCCGGAATTACCCAGCAAACTCCACAACTCTTCCGCAATATGCGGTGCATAGGGTGTCAGCAGGATCAGGAGGGGTTCCAGGATCTTCTGTTTATGGCATTTCAAATCGGTCAGTTCATTGGTGGCGATCATAAAACCGCTGACACCCGTATTAAAACTGAAGCGCTCGGTGTCCTGCTCGATCTTTTTAATGGCATGATGAAGAACCTTCAGTTCCGCGGCCGTTGGTTCATCATTGTTTACGATACGTCCCTTTGTTTCATCGGCAAAGAGCCGCCAGAATTTTTTCAGGAACCGGTGCACGCCCTCGATCCCCTTGGTATCCCAGGGTTTGCTCATTTCGACGGGGCCAAGGAACATCTCGTACATGCGGAAGGTATCGGCGCCGTATTTCATCACCAGGTCGTCGGGGTTCACAGTGTTGAATTTGGACTTGGACATTTTTTCGACTTCTGCCCCGCAGATATATTTACCGTCTTCCAGGATAAATTCTGCATTGGCATATTCCCCGTTCCTCCATTTCTTAAATTCGTCGATATTTAATTCGAGGCCGTCCACAATATTTACATCGACGTGTATCTCATCAGTTGTGTATGCTGACTTAAGATTAAATGAAACAAATTTCTCCGTTCCATGTATCCTGTAAGCAAATCGTGAACTCCCCTGGATCATCCCCTGGTTCACCAGTTTCTTATACGGTTCGTCATGACCGATCAGCCCGAGATCGAATAATACTTTGGTCCACATGCGGCTGTAGAGCAAATGGCCAACAGCATGCTCGGTTCCTCCTATATATAGGTCAACCTGTCCCCAATAATCACTGGCTTTGCGGCTGCAGAACTCCAGTTCATTGTCCGGGTCCATGTAGCGCAGAAAGTACCAGCTGCTGCCGGCATAACCGGGCATTGTATTCGTTTCAAGTTTTTTGGAGGTCCAGGATGGTATGTTCGCAAGCGGTCCCTCCCCTTCCGGCCCGGGTTTATAACTGTCTACATGCGGTAATTCCAGCGGCAGTTCATTTTCACCCAGTGGATAAGCGATCCCGTTTCTCCAAACGATGGGGAAAGGTTCACCCCAGTAGCGCTGGCGGCTGAATGCGGCATCCCTCATTTTATAATTCACCTTCCTGACACCGATCCCCGTTTCCTCTATCCTGCGGATCACCACATCGATCGCATCTTTCATCAGCATGCCATTAATGAAATCAGAATTTTCCAGGATGGCTTCTTTTGTCGGGTTAGCTTCTTCACCATTGTAATGGCTGCCGATGATATTAGTGATGGGAATATTGAAATGCTTTGCGAACTTATGGTCTCTTTCATCCCCGCAGGGAACCGCCATGATAGCGCCGGTGCCGTAGCCGGCCAGAACATATTCAGAGATCCAGATCGGGATCTCTCTTCCATTGAACGGGTTGGTGGCATAAGCCCCGGTAAAAACACCGGTGATCTTTTTCTCCGCGATCCTTTCTCTTTCGCTGCGGCTTTTTACATAACTAATGTATTCTTCAACTGACTCCTTCTGTTCCGTTGTGGTTATTTGCGTTACCAGTTCATGTTCGGGTGCGATGACCATGAAGTCAACGCCAAAGATGGTATCGGGACGGGTGGTGTAAACACGCAGCCTGGCTCCCGACTCCTGACTCCCGACTCCAAACTCCATTTCCGCCCCGGCACTCTTCCCGATCCAGTTCGTCTGCATTTCTTTCATCGCTTCGCTGAAATCGACGCGGTCCAGTCCTTCCAGCAAACGGTCTGCATACTCGGTAATGCGGAGGTACCACTGACGCAGTTTCTTTTTTACCACAGGATATCCGCCTCTTTCACTTACCCCGTTTACCACTTCGTCATTCGCCAGCACTGTACCCAGCGCTTCGCACCAGTTTACTTCCCCGTAACCGCAGTAAGCTAGGCGGCAATCCATTAAGATGGCCTGTTTTTTTGCTTCATCAAATTGCTTCCATTCGTCAGCAGAAAAAGAATGGGCAATCGGCAAAAGGCAATCGGCACTGCCTGCCGATTCAAATTTCCTTTCAAGATCCCGGATGGGCTTTGCTTTTTGTTCCTGCCTGTCATAATAACTGTTAAACAATTGCAGGAAGATCCACTGTGTCCATTTATAATAATCAGGATCGCATGTTCTTATTTCGCGGTCCCAGTCGTAACAAAACCCGATATTATCGAGTTGCTTCCTGAAATTGCTGATATTGTTCTCCGTTGAAAGGGCGGGGTGAATCCCGTGATCGATCGCGTATTGTTCCGCCGGGAGACCAAAGGCGTCATAACCCATCGGGTGCAGCACGTTGAAACCTTTCAGTCTTTTGTAACGGCTGTAAATATCGGAAGCTATATATCCCAGCGGGTGTCCTACATGAAGCCCGGCGCCGCTTGGATAGGGAAACATATCCAGTACATAATACTTGGGTTTGGAAGTGTCGTTCGAAACTTTATAGATCTTTTTCTCCTTCCAGAAATCCTGCCATTTCTTTTCTATATCCCTGAATCTATACTCCATTTTAACTGACCTTACTTTATTATACGTTGAAACAATGTTAACACAACCGGTTATTCTTTAACAAATATCTTCCGCTACAAATAGCAATATGAGCCGGGGGCAATCGTTTTTAACGGGCTAAAGGCATCCTTTGGAGCGGCAAAAATACTGATTGTAGCCCTAAACTGCTATTTTTGCCTGCCATCCTAAGCAACATAAACCGGTTCAATAATACTGCGTTGCAAGGGTGCCTCTCATCCACTAACCTGAAAAAGCTAGTATATGTCTCAAACCGGAAAAGCCTCTATCAAGCGGGGAAAGCCGTCTTATTTTATGTCCATCCTTGGTGTCACCCTGGTGTTGTTCCTTTTAGGCATTATCGGCTGGCTGGTGATCAATGCGAATAAACTCGGCGACTATTTTAAGGAAAACGTGGAAATAAGGGCTTATCTGCGGGGCGATCTGAATCCCAAGGACAGCGTGGCGCTGATGAATTATATCAGTTCCAAGCCTTACGTGAAATCCATCCAGTATGTATCCAAAGAGGAAGGCAAGAAACAGTATATGCAGGAGGAGAGCGAAGACTGGAGCAAAGTGCTTACTGAAAACCCGCTTCCCAACGCCATTTATTTCCGTATCAAACGGCAATATGTGCAACTGGACACGCTGACCAATATCAAAAAAGACCTCGAGGCGCAGACCTATGTCAGCGATGTAAAATATCCCGAAGCCCTGGTAGGTAAACTGAATAAGAATATCCGGATCGTGAGTATCGCCCTCCTGGTGATCGTGATCATCATTTCCCTGGTGGTGATCTTCCTGATCGACAATACTATAAGGCTGGCCATGTTCAGCAACCGGTTCCTGATCAAGACCATGCAGATGGTAGGAGCCACGCGGGGCTTTATCGCAAAGCCCCTGAATATCCGGGCCATCATAAACGGCGCCATCAGCGGCCTGATCGCCTCAGCGGTATTATATATAGTTATACTGATATTGGAGAATTATGTAAGCTGGCTGAAGACCATACATGATTCGGGCCTGCTCTTACTTCTTTTCTTTATCCTGATCGTACTGGGCATCGGCATCACCCTATTCAGTACACACCGCAGTGTGGTGAAGTATCTGAAGATGAGGCTGGATGACTTGTATTAGTGAATCGTGAGTGGTGAATCGTGAGTGGTGAATGGGTCGTTTAAAGTATTTATATCACTTTTGGTTGTTTATTGCCTGAAAATCCACGAATAGGAGAAAAATAGGCGTAGAAAAGTAAAATCTGATCTAAGGAAACCCATTCACCATTCACCATTCACCATTCACGAAATTCTTTATATTGCACCGACAAAAACATTTCCAAATGAGCGAAAAAAATACTCCTTCCATCTTCACCAAAGACAATTACCGCTGGATGCTGATCGGGCTGGTAGTGATCGCGGCCGGAATGCTGCTGATGTCGGGCGGAAAAAGCAATACGGATCCGACGGTGTTCAACAAGGCCGCCGTTTACAGTACAACCCGTATCACGATTGCCCCGATCCTGATATTACTGGGCCTGGTCATCGGTATTTTCGCCATTTTCAAAAAACCCCGGGCTGCTGAAAACTGAATCGCATACCATCAACTTTTCCATAAAGCGGCGGCCCCCACTGACCGCTTTCTTTATTTCCCCTAATTGAAAGAATCATGAGTATCCTGGATGCCATTATCATTGCCGTTGTGGAAGGATTGACGGAGTTCCTGCCCATCTCCTCCACCGGGCACATGATCATCACGGAAAAACTGCTGGGGGTGGAGCCGAATGAATTCACGCGACTGTTCACGGTAGGCATACAACTGGGCGCCATCCTGGCAGTACTGGTCCTGTACCTGAAAAAATTTGTGGCCCCCCTGCGCACCGGCAACTGGAATTTTTACGGGAAGCTGATCGTTGCGGTGGTGCCGGCCCTCCTCCTGGGTTTTATTTTTTCGGATAGGATCGATGCCCTGCTCGACAGCGCCCTGGTAGTGGCCATCACCATGATCGCCGGTGGTATCATTCTATTATTCATTGACCGTTTTTTCAGGAAGGAAAGTATTCAAACGGAGGAACAGGTGAGTTTTTTCAACGCATTGATCATCGGATTTTGGCAATGTATCGCCATGATTCCGGGTGTAAGCCGCAGCGCCGCGAGTATCATTGGCGGGATGCAGCAGAACCTCACCCGGAAACTGGCTGCCGAATTCTCCTTTTTTTTGGCCGTGCCCACTATGGCCGCTGCTACCGGTTATAAACTGTTCAAAGGATATAACAGTATCAGTGCTGAAGACATCAAACTCTTCGCCATCGGGAACGCCGTGGCCTTTGTTGTAGCCGTACTGGCCATCAGGTTCTTCATCGGGTTCCTGCAAAAACACGGGTTCAAACTGTTTGGTTATTACCGGATCATTGGCGGCATCATCCTGCTGGTGCTGATCCTAACTGGAGTAATTAAGGAATAACTCATTTCTCCCTATTTTTACTTAAAGCAGATGTATGCAAACGGCTCCGAAAAAAGTAGTGAACGGCTGGGCGATGTATGACTGGGTGGATCTGGACACGGCCTACGTAACTTACCACAACGAGTACATCGAATC
>CAZEZE010000052.1:0-11122 GCA_964516445.1 uncultured Chitinophaga sp.
TTGTCCATCCGCTCCAGCCAACACCATTGTGATAACGGAACTGTACCGGTACAGTTGACACGGCGGAATTACTGCTGTTTCTTACGATCACCCTGACCGGTGTAGTTACCGTTAATCCGCAACTGTTCACTACCGGTGTATCGATAGCCAGCATTTGCATATCGTCGGTCACCTTGTAGAGTCGAATATCATCGAAAGTGTACCCGCTCCCGCTGTAGTTATCGGCTGCCATATGCCGGCCGTTCTGACCCCATCGTACCTGGAAGCTGGAAGTAAAATTCTGTACCGGCACCGCATTCTGCAGGAGGTCGCTGATCTCGATGCTGCTTGTAAATTTGTACGAACCGTCTGCCGGATTTTGATTGGCGAAGAGATCATAGGCTTCCACCCAATTCTTCGTATCGTCACCCCTGATCCAGACCTTATTAGCGGCATTATTGGTCTGGCCGTGATTCTTATACCGGAAATCCAGCCGTATGTCATCCGTTGCTGCATTATAGGTGGTAATATTAAAAGTACCTGTCAGCGAATCGGTATAGCCGGCCGGATTGAACATAAATCCATCCAGGGTGAGCGCCCTGTTCCCTGAATAGGCAATCCCGGTATTGATAAAAGTCCGGACCCTGCCTGTATCATTGCTGTTGACAAAATCATACCTGTCAAGCCCGGTCAGCCCGACCAGGTCCGAAATATGCGATTGTACCGGAGCCGCATCAAAATTATCGATATAGGCAGCCGGGTAATCAATTCCCGAAATAACCAGGTTATCCAGTTGTTTAAAGGTCTTTGTGATAGTATTATTGGCAGAAACCGGGTCTCCTGCCTGTGATACAGAAACTTCTAACGAATAATTTCCCGCGGCCAGCATATTTATATTTGTTGAAAAAGTATGTGATATACTACTGCCCGCGGGAATATTGGGAGTTGTCAGTACCTCGTTGACAGGCGCACCGCCGTTCAGGATATAGGTCACCGTGATATTCCCGGGTGTGGGGTTATCATCCAGGTTCTTTATACTGATCGTTACAGGCACGTTATTGCCCAGGGCCGTTGATGTTAATAATCTTCCGGACCTGGCCGGGGAAACGATAGCCTCCGCTTTGATGTCATTGTCCGAAATGTTACCGGTACAGGTTCCGGTATTGGGTTTACGGGAAACAGCAATTCCCCTTCTGCCGGGGCTGTTACTGGTGCCAATAAGCGGTCTTACCGACATCCAGTAAACGGAATCCCTGTTCAGGCCGCTAACCGTATAGGTTAATGTTGATGAAGGAACATTTGCGATAACCGCCATTTCTGTTCCCTGCAACATCAATACCTCGTAACCGGTTGCACCGGGCACCGCGGTCCAGTCAATGGAAAAATAGCCTTCACACTGTATGGCGGATAAACTGCAGAACAGGGTATCGTGTATGACAAAAGGCAAACTCGTGCTGCTGAAACCGGTACCGTTCCGGCTGATGCGCATCAACGCCTGGTCGGTGGTAACAGCGGGAACAATGAACCATTCATTGGGGTTTGGAGCGGTATAAAAATAATGCCTGCTGTCCCCGGCGATATTATTGCGAAGAGTAGTCCAGTTGCTTCCGTTATCAGAAGAGAATTCAAGGGTAAAGCTGTTGACCGGGTCGCCATAAGAATCCCACTGAACGATCACGTTTTCTCCCTGCTGGTAGGCTTCACCGCCCATGGGTGTTATCAATTTGGTTTCGGCCGGCACAAAATCATATACTATAATATAGTCCTGTGAAGGATTCTGCACAATAGCAGTTGGTTTGATACGGATCGTATAGCTGCCTGCAACAGGATTCCTGATGACCACCTGTTCGATATTATTGATATTGTCCACTCCGGGTTGGGCCGCATTTTTAACGTTTGTTGATATGGTATCGAGGATCAGCGGCAATACCGTTGCAGGTGCCGGGGTAACCACTTCCAGGTCCAGGTTATTCACCAGTGTTTGAGATGCCACCGCTGCTGCGGGCGGGTCATTCCAGTAAAGCATGACTTTGAACTCAGCCAATCCGGCCGGCACGATTACATTAATTGTTTGAGGTGGTCCGGCAACAATGTTACCCTCGCTATACCGGTTATTCTCGAGCATATCCACCGCACGCCAGAAATTGGCTTTGCCGAAACCGTAAGTAAAATCCGGACCTGGCTTTCCATAATCATCCCCGCTGTTGCAAACAAGCGCTTTCATCAACCCGTTCTTAGGATTCATCCCTGCATTCTGCAATTTGTATTTTTCGTACAGCAATGCCAACCCGCCCGCAATAGCAGGTGAAGCCATGCTAGTACCCGTGTTCTCCATATAAAAGGTTGAGTAAGGACCTGGTGCGGTAATATATGTTCCATTACCGGCGATTTCAGGTTTTATCCTGCCATCTTTGACCGGTCCCCGGCTGGAATTGATAAAAATTTCACTGTAAATCGGGTAGACGTTACCTACAGTGATGACATTTTTGGCCGCCTGGTATCCCCCCACCACTGTCCTGAAACTATCGGGGAAAGGGGCGCATTTGAGTAAACCACTGTTACCTGCGGCAAACACATGTTCCAGCTCGGGCAGGTCAAATGCCTGCTGGTCAATTACCCTGGAATAAAGATCATAAACGCCAAACGTGCCGCATTCCGTAAGATTGTAACCATAGGAATTGTTGGTGATCACCATTCCGTAGTCTGCCACATAAGCCGGCGCGTTATTCAGTATGCCCGAGAAAACCTGGGAGATTATTTTGGATTTTGGTGCAAACCCGGTTCTTATTTCATTGACAACCCCTGCTCCTCCGGCAATGCCTGCCACATGTACACCATGACCATAATAAGGAAGTGCCGGTAAATATCGCGCGGCTGCATGCGATGTTATACGATTGGTAAAGTCCACATGTGGTTGCGGGTCCGCGTCATCCCCGACCCCGATCGTTACCCCGGTTCCTTTCAGATTTTTTCCGCCTTTTCCAACCGGCGCATTGAGCAGGGAGACCCGCATCCCGTCCTTTCCCCAGTTGGTCCAGAAATTACTCAACGGCATATCTTCTCCTGGTATCGCCTGCACAAACTCCACACAGGGTAATAAAGCCAGTTCTCCCAGCCGTTGCACCGCTGCGCGCACGGAAAGGATACGATAGTTCTTAAGATCTGCGGAAAGAATATCAAAGTTGCGGCTGCGCAGTTCGGCATTTACCTCCGTGTAGGTAAACGAAGCCGGAAAACTGATCCATACATCCACTGTACCGGCAACCATTACTGCACGGGAAGGGAAATTCCCAGCCGCCAGGGCGGGTTGCATTTTTTGTTGTGCTGTCAGCGCTACCAATGCCCTTGTATTCATTTGCCGGAGAAACGCGGAATCCGGCAGTCCGCTTATGCTGGCGGTATAGGCAAAAGCGGGAACATACTCGAGCAACTCAATACCCTGCTGTTTCAGTTGAAGTTTTTGTTGTTCAGTGGGGATCTGTTCGAATTGGATGATGGCAAAACTCTTACCTCCGAGTTTTGCTGATCTTTTATCGAACTCCTTTAATTTTCCGGCTGAGATATTTGCAGCGGGATTAAGATCGCCGCTGGCAAGCCGGAGCGTATAACGGGATACTTCCTGCGCTTTCGAAGAAAAGGACAGCAATAAGATACCAGCAATCAAGGGAATTGGATTGAATCTCATAGTATCAGATAATTCATTAAAGTTAATACAATTAGCTGAAAATAGCCAGTGCCCGGGAGTCGAAGTATATCAACGAAACCAGTGCAGAAAAGGTTTGCTGGTGAAGAAATTAACGGTTCAGGAAATCGCCCCGGATGAAGCAAAACAATACTGGTGGAGGGAATGCAGGAAGCGATGCAACTCCTGCATGCTCCTGATGTCGCTGGCAATTAGCAGGAAGAGTTTGCCGGTCTGTTTGAGTTTGGCCCTGTTGGTTCCTGTTTGCAGGTATTGAAGTACCTGGTTGAATATCCTGGATTCAAAATAAGGCGAATCCGGCCGGTTGATGAAGAAGCTGCGAAGTGTGTTATCCTTCAGGCTCATTTTTTCAAACCCGAGATCCACTGCCAGTTTGCGGCAACGTACCGTGATAAAAAGGTCTTCCACTTGCTGGGGCAGGGGTCCGAAACGGTCGGCCAGTTCCTGCCGCATGGCAACCAGTTCTTCTTCGGTTTCACAATTATCCAGCCGTTGGTACAGCGAAAGCCTTTCCGTGATGCTTTCCACGTATTCATCTGGTATCAGGATCTCCAGGTCAGTATCGATCGTGCAGTCCTGAACAAAATCATCCTGTTTCGCGATCTCTTCCCTGAATAATTCCTTGAATTCGGTGCGTTTCAGTTCCCGAATGGCTTCATCCAGGATTTTCTGGTACATCTCAAACCCGATCTCGGCCATAAAGCCGCTTTGTTCGCCACCTAACAAATTCCCGGCGCCTCGGATATCAAGGTCGCGCATCGCTATCTGGAAACCGCTTCCGAGCTCGCTGTGCTGTTCCAGCGTCTGCAACCTTTTCCTTGAATCATCGGGCAGGGTACTCATCGGGGGGGCCAGCAAATAACAAAAGGCTTTTTTATTGCTCCGGCCGACCCGGCCCCGCAACTGGTGAAGGTCGCTCAGGCCGAACTGGTGTGCGTTGTTGACAATGATCGTATTCACATTGGGAATATCCACTCCGCTCTCAACGATATTGGTGCAGACCAGCACATCATACTTCTTTTCAATGAAGTCGAGGATCCGTTCTTCCAGTTCATGTCCTTCCATCTGGCCATGTGCATAGCCAATGCTCAGGTCAGGGCAAAGCGCTTGTATGATCGCGGCCATTTCAGGCAGACCGGCGATCCGGTTGTAGATAAAAAATACCTGTCCGCCTCTTTCCGTCTCAAAATAAATGGCATCACGGATCAGATCCTCATTATACACCTGCACTTCGGTCTGTATCGGCTGACGGTTGGGCGGGGGTGTATTCATGATACTCAGGTCCCTGGCCCCCATCAGGGAAAATTGCAATGTCCGCGGAATGGGTGTGGCAGTCAGCGTTAAACAATCCACAGAGGTTCGCAGTGTTTTGATCTTTTCCTTATGTCCCACCCCGAACTTTTGTTCCTCATCCACCACCAGTAACCCCAGGTCTTTGAACTTCACTTCCTTTCCCAGCAATCCATGCGTACCGATAATGATATCGATCCTGCCGTCCTCCAGTTTTTTCAGCGTTTCCTTTTTCTCCTTTGCTGATTTGAAACGGTTGATATAATCCACCGTTACCGGGAAATCCTTCAGCCTTTCACTGAACGTTTTGTAATGCTGAAATGCCAGGATAGTGGTAGGCACCAGAACGGCCGCCTGTTTCCCGTCCACGCAGGTTTTGAAAGCGGCCCGGATGGCGACTTCCGTTTTCCCAAAACCCACATCACCGCAAACCAGCCTGTCCATTGGCGAAGGCGACTCCATATCTTTCTTCACATCCGCCGTAGCCTTGCTCTGGTCGGGTGTATCTTCGTAAATAAAGGATGCTTCCAGTTCTGTCTGCAGGTAATTGTCAGGCGAATGCTGAAACCCCTGCTGCGCTTTCCGCTTCGCATATAATTTGATCAGGTCAAAAGCGATCTCCTTGACCTTTGCTTTGGTTTTTTCTTTTAGTTTATTCCAAACATCGCTGCCGAGCTTGTTCACTTTCGGAACGCTGCCTTCCTTACCGGTGTACTTGGCGATCTTGTGCAGGCTGTTGATATTGACGTACAGGATATCTGTGTCTTTGTAGATCAGTCTCACCGCCTCCTGCATCCTGCCGTTCACTTCCAGCTTCTGCAACCCGCTGAAGATCCCCACCCCGTGATCAATATGCGTTACAAAATCGCCGGGCTGCAGTTCGCGAAGCGTTCGCAATGTCAGCGCCTTGTTCTTATTATAGGCCTGCTTGACTTTGTACTTATGATACCGCTGGAAGACCTGATGGTCCGTATAACAAACGATCTGCAGGTCCTCGTCAATAAATCCTTCATAGATCGGAACAGGAACGGGGTTAAAGACGATCGCAGCATTAAGGTCATCAAAAATGCTCTGCAATCTTTCGAGCTGCCGGGGATTCTCCGCGAAAATGCTAAGTTGGAAACCTTTGTCCTCCCAATTCTTCAGATCCCTTATCAGCAGTTCGAACTGCCGGTTAAAAGCCGGCTGCTCCCTTGTATTGAAATGAATTACAAACGTGGGGTAATCCTCCGGAAAAGAATCGCTGTGTCCAAATCCGACCACATGCCGTTGCCGGATACTCGATTCAAAATCTGTTACGGTAATAAAATCAGCGGCAGAGATCTCTTTCCGGGCCAGCTTATCATCCTGTTCGTCCTGCCCCTTGTGCCTTGAATCTTGTGCCCCTCCTTCGCCAAGGCTACGGCGGGCATGCTTGTCCCTTGTACCTTGTGCCTTAAGAACATCCTGTATTTGCATGAACGCCTCCAGTTCCTCATAACTCTCCACCAGGTGTTCCCTGCACAGTTCATATTCCTGTATCCAGATCACCGTGTTCTGCGGGAGAAAATCAAATAAGGATATCCTGTCCTGGTTGGAGAACTGCGTATCCACGTTCGGGATGATGCTTACCTGGAGTAATTTTCTTTCACTCAGTTGTGTTTCGGGATCCACGATCCGGAGAGAATCCACTTCATTCCCGAAAAGTTCTACCCGGTAGGGTTTCTCATTCCCGAATGAATAGATATCAAGGATACCGCCGCGGATGGCAAACTGCCCGGGCTCGTATACAAAATCGGTTCGCTCAAAACCCAGGTCCGCCAGTTTCAGGAGGAGCTGCTCCACGTCCAGGGTGTCGCCCGATTTGATATGAATGATATTGGAAGAAAGCCTGTCGGGTTGCACCACTTTTTCAAAAAGCGCTTCGGGGTAGGTGACGATCACTTTTTTATTCCCCCCGGCTGCGATCTTTGTCAGCGCTTCCGTACGGAGCATGACATGCGATGAATTCAGCAACCGGTAATTCTTCCTGTTCTTGAAGGAAGAGGGAAAGTAAAAGATATCCAGCGCGTTGGTAAGGTTCTCCAGCGTATTATGAAAATACGCGGCCTCCTCGGCATCATTCAGCAGGATGAGGTGGTTTTGTTGCGAAAGCGATGGGTGCGTAAAAGCCGCGGCCACTACGAACTGCGAGGCGCTTCCACGCAAATTCTCCAGGTAAATTTTTTGAGGCCGGTCCGGAAGGACTCCTGTGGAGGCAAGAGAGAGCCTGTCCGCCACTTGAAAAAGGCGGGGGGTGTTTTGATACCGTTCCAGCAAATCCTTAACACTCATGAGAGTGGACAAAGATACGTTAGAAAAAGCATCAAGAACCAAAGAACAAGAACCAAAGAAATAAAAACAAAAAATAAAATAAAAAAATACAAATGACAGGTAGCATCAGCAATGGCTGATTAAGCGTTCTATTTAACGAAATGTCGCAATTTGAATCTTTGTATTTTTATTCTTTCTGATTTATTTGGTTCTTGTTATTAGTTTCCTGGTTCTTCCGATCAGGTTATTTTACAAATTTTTGTGTAAAATTCTCTTTCTTATCCCCGGTGCACCGAAGGATATAAACTCCGCGGGGCAATCTGCCCAGGTCGATCGTTGTATTTCGGTACGCTCCGGAAATGCGGTAAACATTCTTCCCGTTCATATCAAAAAGCTGAATGTCCATGGTCCGGACCTGAAGTGTTCCGGTAACAATCAGCAACCGCCCGTTCTCCGAATTGATATATTTAATAAAGTCTTTCGTATTTACCGGATCACCTACCCCTGTGACAACGGTAGGAAGCTGGGTAGTGAACAATCCCCTGCCATGTGTGGCTGCCGCAACGGTATTATCGGAAGCACGGTATTTCAGCATATCGGTCCTGATATTGGCCAGGCCCGTGTTATTCGGTATCCACTGGGTGGAACCGCCATTGATCTGCGAAGTGGTCCATACACCCAGTTCGGTTGCGAGCAATATGCCTCCGTCCCCGCCGGTTGTTCCATTGAGCTGGGCATTGGCGGGTGCAAAAATTCCCCATCGAACCGGCATATCCGGTAAGTTTCCTTCAATACTGGTGAAGCTGGTTCCGCCATTGGTACTTTCCCATACACTGTTCACCCCATAATTGGAAAGGGTGACAAGTATGTGGTTGCTGTTGGCCGGATCAACATCAATGGATGATACGGCTGAACCGGCTGGCACTGGCTGAGCCGGCGGCACGGAAGTAATATTTGCAATAGTAAGGACAACAGGCGAAGTCGAATTGGCATTGGAGATCTTGATCACCCGGGGTACCAGCAATGGTGTACCGTAGGAGGCGCCGATCCAGATGGTATGAACGGCCTGGGGATCCACTTTTACAGCGGTAAGTTCCATATTTCCCAATGCCGGCAGATTGATGGATAAGGATGATGGTGTTCCTCCAATATTGCTGATACAATAATATTTCCCGGGATCATCCCCGCCGTATAGAATACGCTGTGCGTCGTCAAAATCAGTAGGGTTGATGAATTGCCCCCTGTCGTTATTGATGGTTCCGCCCAGGGAAGAAAAACTGCTCCCGCCGTTCAGGGAACGGTAATAATTATTGCCGGTACTGGAAGTGATCTGGAGTTGTCCGTCCGTTCTGTCTATATGGCAAAAACCTCCGTCGCCACCGGTCACCGTGGTAGTGGAGTTGATGCCTGCCGTGGTGAATTTTTGTGAACCGTTATCCTGCGCTCCCGCTAAAAAATAATTGCTGTTGGTGGGGTGAACATCACAGGCATAATATTGCGTTACATTATACCCGATGTTCTTACTGCTGAAAACAGGAGTGCCGGCATTGATATTCGTGGAATAATACACACCTCCGTCGTTCCCGTTAATCAATTTGGCGGATCCGTCGAATACCAGCGCATGATGATCCACATGTACGGTCGCGGAAGTTGAGATGGTAGTCCAGGTATCACCCCCGTCTGTTGACCGGGCCAGGTTCAATCCACCCACTACCAGGACATTTGCATTATTCGGATCTGCCGCGCCGGTAAGATTGAACCAGGTCTGGGAACTGGCCCCGTTATTCAGCGCAGCCGGTCCGGGAAGCGTTGTCCAGTTTGCGCCTCCGTTGGTTGACCGGAACATATTCAACACCTGTGAAGTGGCACTGTCCTGCATGAGTAAATAAACCCGTTGCGGGTCAGATGGTGCAAGTATTATTTCTGTACGATGCGTAGCGGTGGGAGTAACTGGGGTGATATTGGTCCAGGTGCCCACGGCCCCGGTATTGGCACCATGCGTGGCAAAAGAAGATTTGTATACTTCGGCCCGGCTCAGAATTCCCAGGCTTGCATAGATATCTCCGTTGGATCCCACTTCAAGGTCAGCCGCGCGCCCGGTGCTGAAACCGCTGAGCGGAAGACCCAGTACCTGTGTCCAGGTTGTTCCGCGGTCAGTGGAGCGTAGCACTCCCCTGTTGGTAGAGATCAGGTTCCGCAAGGTGACAAAGAAATTTCCATTATTGTCGATCACAAGATCCTGCACATATTCGAAACCCGTAGTCGAAGGCATCGGGTTCCAGGTATTGCCCCCGTCTGTGCTCTTAAAAATACCGGCGCCGCGTACCGCATCGATATTATACCAGCCTTCCCCGGTCGTTGCATACATTGTATCCGGGTGGGCGGCATCCTGTACCAGGTTACTGATGGCGAGGTTGGGTAAAAAATCATTGACGATCGTCCAGGCAGGCGAGGCATTGGTAAAATTGGTGGTTTTGAATATCCCGCCGCTTACAGAGCCTGCAAAAACGGTATTGCCGGTGGCATCTCTTTTATCGATCATGATGGCGCGGGTACGTCCGCCCACATTGTTCGGGCCGCGCTCCGCCCAACCAAGGGCCGTTAGTCTTTCATTCATTCCCCCCGCTCCCCTGAGCGTTTCCATGTAATTCCTTGCAGCACCCAATCTTTCCCGCGGTACCAGATCCAGTTGAGGATCGCGGGTCATCCTGAATTCCTGCAGCATGGCCCGCTCCAGTCCGTCCATCTGTGGCTCGGCTTCCGCCCGGCTTTTCCTAGTATTAACCGGGTGGCAGGAAAAAAGTACTGTGGTCAGCAGGATGAACCCGGCGATATGTATCGTTTTTATCATAGGTATCAGTTAAAGGATCTCCTGTAAATTAAATAATTACTCTAAGTTCGGTAAAATTCAAGACCTGATTTTTAGGAATTCTTTGGGTATAATCCCCGGCTCCCGCTCATCCTTAAAGAAACGTACCGGCAGTATGAAAAATTTCTTGCTCGTAGGCATTTTGTTCTTTCAATGGCAGGCCACTGCCCAGCCTCCCGTTCAATTATATGTTTACGCACAGGTATTCACCCCCGGGATAGTTCCCGGACGGGATATACCCTCAGAAAACGGTAATTCCGTTGTAAACCGGCCTTCCGTAAATACTCAATATTATATATATGCCGCAATTGCCGTTTCGGTTTCCATTCTTCCGGAGAAAATATGGATCAGCGGGCAGTGGTATAACATAAAGAGTTCAGCGATAGTGAAGACCCCGGTCAAAACCGCTTTACCTGACACCGTACAACTGGTGCCGGTCCTTCAGCACAAAGTGATGCAACTGGAACCCGGTGATCCGGCACCGGCGATACGCAGGCCCTACGCATCGCTGGCCAGGATGATCAGGAATGATGCGTTTATACTTCGTTATGTATGGAAAGGCAAAGTGTATTACAGGTCACTGGCAAAGATCTATGTTCTCGATCCGGTGCATGCGCAATAAACCGCACTGAAAAACGGAGTTTGACTCAATTTGAGTTTCACTAAGAGTGCATTAAGTTATTTCTCGCAGCGCTCACGGCGTTTCGCAGCATTCGCAGTGAGAACCAGTCACGCAGAGAGCGCAGCGTACGCATTGACCATTAATCAACCACATCCTCTGCGTATTCTGCGCTCTCTGCGTGAATAAATTTCAAACTAAGACACTCCCAAATGCTGAATAATGCGCTGTACCGGGAAGTCTCCGTAAATTGCCTTCCAAAACCCCAACAATGGCCCTGCAACCATGGCGGAAAGGCACGGTTATCCGCGTCGAAGATTATACACACAATACGAAACGCTACTGGATACAGGTCGCCGAAACCGAACAG
>CAZEZE010000053.1:0-11078 GCA_964516445.1 uncultured Chitinophaga sp.
CGCCGGCGCAAAGCCCCAACGTTGTATGCAAGCAATGACCCCCTTCAGATGGACAATAATATTTACATTATTACATATAGGACTTCTCATATCTGTTTACATCATTGATAAATCAAAATCAAATTGGTTGAGTGGGCCAAGCTTTTTATTATTGGGGTTTATAGCTTTACCGATATACTCTATTCTTTTAATTTCAACTTGGAAAATCTCTTCATTAAAGAAGGGTAAATTAATAACTATTGTTAGCGGATCACTATTTGGTCTTTTTCTTTGGCTATTCATTAGATACTTGACAAAATCTACATGAAATGCCTGCATACAACAAGGGACTTTGCGCCAGCGGCTGACGAGTAAAGTCAAGAGCAGTTTTCAAATCAAGTTCACCGCCCAGCTGACGAATCACAGATGATCGACAGAACAAATGCCCGGCTTTTGTATCTTTAATGAGCTGACGTCAGGAGCTGACCGCCTCCGGAAGCCGCCGGCGCATAGCCCAACGTTAGCGGTAATTTTATAGACTCATCAACAATGACAGACACAGACCAAAAACTTGAAATCCTTTACGACTTGTTAGTTGATAATTTTGAAACACTTGAAGCCGAGTTGAAAGACTTAATTTCTGAGCCCGACAAAATAAAAGACACAAACAAATTTGCATCTCTTTTAAGCGACTTAAAGAATTCGACTTTTATTAACCCCCTTCTTTTAACAATAAGTTTATCAGACAAAGGTGACGTTTGGCTGTCAGACTTTTTATATGCAGCAATAAACTTATTGAACGAGAGTTCTGTAAATGACGAATTTGAAATTCCAGAAAATCTCATTGACAAATTACAGACATGGATTCTTGACGAGAAAAGTGAACTTTCTTGGAAATCAGCAAACTTATTAAAGTTCTATAAATCAGAAAAAGCAGAGCAAATACAGTTGAGAAAATTAGAAGAACGTGGCGACTTTTTCTTAACATATGCAGAATGTATTTTGGGCCTTTTGCGTTACGACAAAGACAAACATATTGGTTTAGTTGAGCAGCTAACGAAAGATAAAACGATAGATGAAAATCTTAGAGAGTTTTGTATCGACACAATTCAAAACTACCGCTAACAGTGGGCTATGCGCCAGCGGCTGACGAGTAAAGTCAAGAGCAGCTTTCAAATCAAGTTCACCGCCTGGCTAACGAATCACACATGATCGGTAGTACAAATGACTGGCTTTTGTATCTCTATTGAGCTGACGCAAGGGACTGACCGGCTCCGGAATCCGCCGAATGCAAAGCTCTAACGTTGAGTGCCACTAATGCAAATAATATTTCTTGTTGGTAAATTAGGGTAAATTAAACCCAAACAGGATTCTGCCCTTGTAACCTGTATCACTGATGGACGTTGATATATATATTGGAAAAAATGATCGCCGCAGCAATGAAATAAATAATTTAATTTATAATTGCATACATGATAGCCCGTCTGAAATATTATTTGCTGCTTGCTGTACCTGTTGTTTTACTTTCCTGCGGCAAGGATAATGGCAGCAATAACAATACACCCGTCAGCGATTTTACCTGGACCTATGAAGGGATGACCTATACTGCCAAAACCGATACCGCTTATAACTCAGCGCCCATTTATGCATCCCCCGCCCCTGTTATCCTTGCCACACAGGATAGCCGGTTCTATGCACCTTCACCGGAATTATATATATATCTTGCTTCATTGACCCCCGGAACTTATGGCTTTACCGGCAGCGGCACCAACCAGCTTCACTATGTTGACCCGCTTGGCTTCGACCGCGATGGCGTAAGCGGCTCGCTGAATATCAGTTCCAATGCCAGCAACCGGCTCGCAGGTAATTTCTCCATTACTCTTACCAATGGTAAGGTACTTACCGGCTCTTTCAGCAATGTGCCCATAAAACCTTAGTTGCACCCAACAGGCCGCCTGGCATTGTGGCGGGCGACGAATAAAGCCAATCGCCAGTATATATTTTCAACTACCATTACTTTACCCGGCAGCAATTCAGGCTGATTGAACACTGCGTTCCGCCCTATCACCAGGAAGTGGCCGTTTCATATCATCCTCCTGGTAAGCACCTTTCCAATTCTTCCCGCTTCATTGATTTTACAGAAACCGTCACACGCAATTTTTAACCCATTACGGGCATACAAAACCCAAAAACATTTCTGCCTTCGCCAGGAGATAAAAACTCAGGTTTGACCCGATAAACATGCGCAGCCCTTCCCAAATTCCAACTGTTTCATTCTCAATGCTCTATTTCAATTGCCTGGCTTAAACTTAAGTAAATACAAATATTTTCTGTTTTTCAATGTCTTTTTATTGTTTATCACTAAATATTTATACTTTTGTGCTGACTAAAAAAACATCTCAATGGAAATCAGAATTGGAACCAAGCAAATATTGACAGTCCTGAAAATCCTGTCCTGGATTATTTTCCTGGGATTATGCGTTGAAGCAGGAGGCATCATTTTTAATTCGGCTTATGTTCTTTACAAACCGCTTGTGGCAACCTATTTCTGGAATGGCGCGAACCTTTCAGAACTCTACGCCCATGACAAAGGTCAATTCATTACCCAAACCGTTTTGATGTCGATAGCAGCAGTCATGAAGGCGCTGATTTTTTACCTGATCGTAAAACTGTTTTACGATAAAAAATTCAGCATAGCTAAACCTTTCAACCCGGATGTGACCGGTATCGTGTTTAAAATTTCATACTGCTGCCTTGGGGCTGGTATTTTCTCCCTCTGGGGCGCCCGGTATGCATCCTGGATAAAAGACCAGGGCGTTCAGATGCCCGGTATAGACACCTTGCGGATTGACGGCGGCGATGTATGGCTGTTTATGGCCGTCGTACTTATGGTCATAGGACAGGTATTTAAAAAAGGAACCGAATTACAAACAGAAAGCGATTTAACCGTATAAATCATGCCCATAATAGTAAACCTGGACGTCATGATGGCAAAGCGTAAAATGTCGCTTAACGAGCTTTCAGAAAAAGTGGGTTTAAACCTGTCTAATTTATCCATACTGAAAACAGGAAAAGCCAAAGCCATCCGCTTTAGCACCTTAGAAACGATTTGCAAAGTGTTGAAATGCCAGCCGGGAGATATTCTTGAGTATGTTGATGATATTGAAAACTAACTACCACCCTGGATAACAGGGCTAATTAGAAAAATCACTGTATTCTCTAAACTCAGGAATGATGAAAATGAAAGGCAGGACATAACTCGTAGTCGCAAAACTCATGCTTCGAAGGACCGGCTGCCTGACTGCTTACTGCCAGACTGCGCGACTGATTCACCGCAGATCGATCTCCTCCACACCCGGATATTTCTTCTTATCAAAAACGAACTGGCTATCCGCCACAGGCGTGTTGGTCTTCATCGTTGTAACTGTATAGGAGTAACGGTTACCTGCATTCTCCAGCACCCGGGTACTATAAATAGTTTTCGCGGCTTTATCCACCTGTACATAAACTTTGTGAAAAGGTTTGCTCTTGTCCACCGGTGTCATTTCGATCTCCTGGATGGTCTTGCCGCCCACTTTTTTCTCGCCGTTGAGCAGGTAAAGGAAATCCCGGTTATAAAAATCAGTGAATAATTTCTGTGGTGTGATCATACCGGATGAAGCATCCAGGTTGCTGATAGAAACTTCATTGGCCCCTTTATCGTAGTTCCAGACAGTCACCCCGTTGCAAAAAATCTCCTGCCCGCTGAAGCTCACCCGGTACTTGGTGCCCTTCATCTGGATACTGCCGTTCTTGCTGGAAAGAACCTTGCCGGCGGCGTTTTCTACTTTGTAGGAAAACCCGGCATTTACTGTTGTGAAAGTCTTGAATTTGGCGCTTACTGCATCCAGGATGACCTTGGCGGCAGGGTCGTTCTTTGCCTGTGTATTTGCCTGCAGAAAGATGGAAAACAGTGCGGCAATAAAATAAAATTTCTTCATTATTCCTGGTTTGGGTGTGGCCTGTTCAAAAGTCGGGCAAAGATAACTTAAATCCCTTTACCAGATTGACAATCACCGTACCGGGTTGCCTGCAGTATTTTATCTTAACAAGCCGCTAACGCAAAAATAACAGCTCAACCCAATGCGCTGAGGTGCTGCTGCAGGTCCATTTCTGTTTTGATCAGCACATCCCTTGCCTTGCTGCCCTGGTTGGGCCCAACGATTCCCGCCGCTTCGAGCTGATCCATCAACCGGCCCGCACGGTTATAACCGAGTTTCATCCGTCTTTGTAAAAGGGAGGTAGAACCGATCTGGTTCTGAACAATAAGTCGCGCGGCATCTTCAAATAAGGAATCCCTGTCGGACAGATCAAAGTCCTTTCCTTCCAGTTCTTTTTCATCCACATATTCCGGAAGCATGAAAGCGATGGGATATCCTCTTTGTTCGCTGATGAAATCCACCACCTGTTCCACTTCGGGTGTGTCCACGAATGCGCACTGCAGGCGGGTCAGCTCCCCGTTATGGGAAATGAGCATATCTCCTTTCCCGATGAGCTGTTCGGCGCCGCCGGTATCGAGAATGGTCCGGGAGTCGATCTTGGAGGAAACCTTGAACGCGACCCTTGACGGGAAGTTGGCCTTGATGGTGCCGGTGATGATATTCACGGACGGACGCTGTGTGGCAATGATCAGGTGGATTCCTACGGCACGGGCGAGCTGTGCCAGCCTGGCGATGGGCATCTCGATCTCCTTGCCCGCTGTCATGATCAGGTCGGCGAATTCATCGATCACCAGCACGATGAAGGGAAGATACTGGTGACCTTTCTGCGGGTTTAGTTTGCGTTTGATGAACTTCTCATTGTATTCTTTGATGTTCCTGGCACCGGCCTCCTTGAGCAGGTCATAGCGGTTATCCATTTCAATACAGAGCGCATTGAGTGTGTACACGACCTTTTTGGTATCCGTGATGATCGCATCCTCCTCACCCGGCAGCTTGGCCAGGAAATGTTTTTCAATATGCCGGTAGATACTCAGCTCCACTTTTTTGGGATCGATGAGTACCAATTTCAGTTGCGAGGGATGTTTTTTGTATAACAACGAAACCAGGATAGCGTTCAGTCCAACCGATTTACCCTGCCCTGTTGCACCCGCCATCAGCAGGTGCGGCATACTGGTAAGGTCGACGATGAAATTATCATTATCAATTTTTTTCCCGATCGCGATCGGAAGACTGTAATTGTTATGCTGGAATTTTTCCGACGATAAAAGAGTACGCATGCTCACCACCGTCTTCCGCACATTGGGCACTTCTATACCGATGGTTCCCTTGCCGGGTATGGGGGCGATGATGCGGATCCCCAGGGCCGCCAGGCTCAGCGCGATATCATCTTCCAGGTTCTTGATCTTGGAGATCCTGATTCCCGGGGCCGGAACGATCTCGTAGAGGGTAACGGTGGGTCCAACCGTGGCGCTTATCTTCTGTATCTCGATGGCGTAGTTGCGCAGGGTCGCGATGATCTGGTTCTTGTGATTCTCCAGTTCATTGGCATCCTGGATGATCTTTTCGCTGCCGTGTGTTTCCAGCAGGGAAAGAGTGGGGTATTTATAGCTGCTCAGGTCAAGCGTGGGCTCGTAAGGCGGCAGATTCTCGGTAACCTGCGGCTGCTCTTCCGCCGCTTTTTCCGGTGTGCTCTTGATCTCGAGTTCGAGACCATCCTCCTTACCGGTTACAGCCGGTTTTTCTTTTACCGGCGGAAAATGGATGACGGTTTTTTCCTCTTCTGTATCCTCATGGGTATGCAGCAGGTCATTCACAATTTCTTTTTCGATAGTAGGTTGCTTCCCTTCAATTATTTCGATCTGTTTATCCAGGGGTTCTTCTTTCTCGATCACCTCCAGGTTATGCAATGGTTTTTCATCCGGAAAATTAATGATCAACCCTCCGGTGTCGGTAAGTGTGTTCGCCTTCTTTTCACCAGACTTTTCACCATACATTTCATTGATAGTTTGCACCGCCGCGGCTGGAACTACTTCCCCATCTCCGGTGGCCGGAACCGGTTCTTCTTCCTGTTTCCGGGGCCAGTTGAAGGAGGGATTGAACTGCCAGATAAAATACCCGATCGCCAGCAATAACAGTACTGCAGCGGTACCGATGGTGCCCAATGCCCCGGTCAGTTTGCGGCTGATCATATCCCCAACCGCCCCGCCAAAGGGGAAACCGCTGTTGCCGGAGAGAAAAGACATGGAAACGGACAGCACCAGCAGACCCACGGTAACATATTTTAAATTCCGCCCGATGGAAAATACATTCCGGCGGAATAGCAGGTTGATGCCTACCACGAAAAAAAAGGTGCAGATCAGGAATGAAGCAAGTCCAAAACCGTAATTGATGAAAAGATCAGATACCAGTGCGCCCAAACGACCCAGGAGGTTCTGCGCACTGAGTGTATTGTCAAAAAGCACGGAAAAGCCTTTCTTGGCCACATCCTGGTCCTCTTCCCAGGTAAAAAGATAGGAGACAAAGGAGATGAACAGAAAAACGGCGATCAGGATGAAAACGGTCCCGACGATCTTCCAGGTCCGTTCGTCACGGGCAAGCTGCTTCCAGTCAATCTTCTCTTCCTTTTCCGAAGCAAAGGCTTTTGATTGGGTCTTGGAGGTTTTTTTCGCAGGATTGTTTTTCTTTTTCAGCCGGGTAGCCATGAACGCAAAGATAAACAGTTTGCCCTTAAAAGATTACCGGAAAGTGGTAGGTGCAGGACTGGCAAAACCAGAACTGAATGAGTACATTTGAAAGCATGCGGCCAGGACAAATAAAAAAATATACAGTTACCAGTTTCGGGATAATGATCGCCACGCTGTTCTTTTTTCCCGCGCCCGCAGCGGCCCAGGACAGCTATTCCACCCGCTGCATGGATATCAGCGGGATCCTACTGGCCAAAGAGATCAGGTCGGAGGTAAGCACCGCTTTCATCCGAAAGAACGAAAAGGCGGAAACTGTTTACCCTGGACTTAGCTTCACGCCGGGCACTATTCACCGCGGCACAGTGCCGGATAAATTTGTGACCCAAAAAGCGCTGACACGGTTCACGGTCTGTAATTCTTCCGACAGCAGTACCGGTATTTATTTTTTCCCGGGTTTTTATTTCACCGGGATCAGGCTTTACCGGGCCGAGGGTTCCACACTGGTGGCGTTGCCGGATAGTTTGCCGGATGTCAGGGAAAAGGCCGGCTACCGCTATTTTGAACTGGCACCGAAGGACAGCATGGTCATTGTGGCCGAACTTCATTTCCTGCGAACCTATATCAACAAGATCCGTCCCCGGCTGGTCAGCCCCGTCTACCTGAGCGCCTATATCGAACGGATGCATGATATCAGTAAGGACAGCGACCTGCTCACGTATGTATTCTGCGGGCTGCTGCTGATGATGATCCTTTATTCATTCTCTGTCTACTTCCAGGCCGCCTACAAAGAATTCCTTTATTATTCAGGATATGCTTTTTTTATAGGCCTGTTACTTTTCAGCAAAGCATATTACAACTACCATACGGAGCCGGTCAATTTCTTCCTGGAAGGATACGTTGATTTCATCCTGCAGTGCACCGGGATCCTTTTCTATATGATCTTCATGCAAAAATTCCTCAACACCAGGGAGCAATATTCTTTCCTGAACAAATTTTACAACGCCGGGGTCATATTGCTGATCATTGCCATGGCCGCCTTTACATTCCTGCATTACGGAACTGATAATTTCCCGATGGAGAACCTGGTGGAGAACGTCACCAAGATGATGCTGCTCGTCATGATCATCATTTTCCTCGTTTACAGTCTCCGCCACTGGAAGGACAAACTGCTGCGCTACCTGTTCTGGGGCAACCTGTTTTACCTCCTGTTCTCCCTGGTTTCCCTGGGTCTTATACTTATGCCGCATTTCTTCCCGGTATCGGGACTGGCTGCCAATTCCCTCATTTATTACGAAGCAGGTCTTTTCTTTGAACTGGTATTCTTCCTGGCAGGCCTGAACTATAAGAACAACAAGCGTATCATTGCGCAAACCAAAGAAAGGGAGATGTTAAAAGCGCAAAACCTGCTCCAGGAATATGAAAAAGAACTGGCCGTATACAAGGCGCAACAGGAAGAGAGACAAAGGATCTCCGCCGACATGCATGATGAACTGGGTTCCGGCATGACTGCCATCCGCCTGATGAGCGAGATCGCACGAAACAAGATGAAGGAGAACACACCGGTTGAGATCGAGAAGATATCGCGCTCGGCCGATGATGTACTGAACAAGATGAATGCCATCATCTGGAGCATGAACAGCAGCAACGACACCCTGGACAACCTGGTGTCCTATATCCGCTCCTGGTCGCTGGAATATTTTGAGAACACACCCGTCACCTGCACTGTCAGCACACCGGACAATATCCCGGAGCACGAGATCACGGGTGATAAAAGGAGGAATATATTCCTTTGTGTAAAGGAGACGCTCAATAATGTGCTGAAGCATGCCGGCGCTTCGGCTGTACAGATCGATATACAAACGGACGAAAACCTGGTGATCCGTATAGCTGATAACGGGAAGGGGATCAATATGGCAACCCTGCGCCAGTTCGGCAACGGGTTAAAGAATATTGCGCGGCGAATGGAAAGTATTGGCGGGCATTTTGAGATCGTGAACTGCGGCGGCACCTGCAGTATCCTCCGACTGCCTTTATGATCTTTTATTTTTCAACAATGCAGCTGCCAGGATCAGCCAGCCGGCGATCAGGAAAACACCCCCGATCGGCGTCACCGGACCGACCGCAGAACTAAGACCACTTCCGTTGATCTTCAAAAAACTTAAAGCGTAAAGTGAACCGGAAAAAAGCAGGATGCCTGTCATAAAACAGCCGGCCGACCATTTCAGGAGGCGGGATGGAAACGGACCCGAGAAAATGATCCCTACCGCAATTATGGCCAGTGCATGCCAGAGCTGGTACTGCGCCGCCGTTTGAAATCCGTGGATGATCTTTTCATCGGTGGTCAGTTTTTGCAATCCGTGTGCCCCGAAAGCGCCCGCAGCTACACCCAGTGCTCCAAAGATGGCGCCCGCTGCAAGAATTTTTTTATGCATGGAATATTTTTTCAATGAGGTCATCCAAACGAACCGGCTCCTCTTCCACTTTCACGGCCGCCTGTTCGTAATAGATCCGGCGATCGGCGAATTTGCGTATGATAAAACCCCGTAATTGTTCATCCGAAAGATCCCTGATCAGCGGCCGGTGACTTTTTTCTTTCACCAGCCTGTCAAAAAGCACTTCCGTCGGGGTGTTGATCCATACAGTGGTACCCGACTGGTTCATGTATTCAATATTATTGAAAAAACAGGGAGACCCTCCCCCGCAGGCCATGATAAAACTGTCATGACTCTCAGTGATCATATACAGCACTTCTTTTTCCAGTATCCGGAATTGTTCTTCCCCGTCATCCGCAAAGATCTCCGGGATCGATTTCCCCGCATGCGTGGTTACCTGTTCATCCATATCAAAAAAAGGAAGACCCAGTTTCTGGCTCAGCAGGCGGCCCCAGTGTGTTTTACCCGAGCCCATGAATCCTATGAGGAAGATTTTCATGCCCCTATCCCCTGAAGGGGTGTTTGCCCCATCCCCCAAAAGGGGTGTTTTAAAATTCTAAATGACGAACAATTTGACTTATCAGCTTTTCGTTTTCTCAGCTTTTGCTATTTGTAAGACTGCTCAATTAACCAATCTCAGAAGCCAACTGTCAACGACCTCAGAACTATAGTTCTATGACTGCGGACTGCGGACTGCAGACTGCCAGACTTACTTAAACGCATTAAACCCCGTCACATCCATTCCCGTTATCAGCAAGTGAATATCGTGTGTTCCTTCATACGTGATGACACTTTCGAGATTCATCATGTGGCGCATTACGGGATATTCACCGGTGATACCCATTCCGCCCAGCATCTGCCGGGCGTCGCGGCAGATATTGGCGGCCACTTCGCAGGCGTTTCGTTTGGCCATGCTCACCTGTTGCGGAGTGACCTTACCCTCATTCATCAGCACACCCATTCTCCAGTTGAGCAACTGCGCTTTAGTGATCTCCGTGATCATCTCCGCCAGTTTCTTTTGCTGGAGCTGGAAACCGCCGATGGGTTTTCCAAACTGCACTCTTTCCTTTGAATAACGAAGTGCTGTATCATAGCAATCCATTGCCGCGCCGATAGCTCCCCAGGCTATCCCGTAACGGGCCTTGGTAAGACAGCCCAGCGGTCCTTTCATACCTTTTACATTCGGAAAAATATTTTCTTTGGGCACTTTCACATTGTCGAATACCAGTTCGCCGGTTGCCGATGCCCGCAGGCTCCATTTGCCGTGCGTGGTGGGAGTGCTGAATCCTTCCATCCCTCTCTCCACGATCAACCCATGCACTTCACCGGCCTCGTTCTTTGCCCAGATCACCGCCACCTGTGCAAAGGGGGCATTGCTGATCCACATCTTGGCGCCATTCAGTACCACATGATCTCCGGCATCTTTATAATTCGTAAGCATACTGGAGGGATCGCTGCCGTGATTGGGTTCGGTAAGACCGAAACAACCCAGCCACTCACCCGATCCCAGTTTGGGCAGGTATTTTTTCCGCTGTTCTTCGCTGCCATACTGGTAGATGGGAAACATCACCAGTGATCCCTGCACCGAAGCGGTGGAACGCACCCCGCTATCCCCTCTTTCCAGTTCCTGCATCATCAGTCCATAGGAGATATAATCGAGTCCGCCGCCGCCGTATTCCACGGGAACTGTGGGACCAAAACAACCAAGGTCGCCCAGTTGCTTAATGATCTGTTGGGGGAACTCCGCTCTTTGCGCGTAATCTTCAATGATCGGGGATATTTCTTTCTTTACATAACTCCGGACCGATTCCCGGATTAGCCGGTGTTCTTCGGTCAGCAGTTCATCCACTGCAAAATAATCGGGACTGGAAAAAAGGTCTGTTCGGGCCGCCATCGCTTTGGAAATTATTTAATTAGAATTCCTGCAAAGGTAGGAGAAACAGTTCGGAGTCGGGAGTCGGGAGTCGGGAGTCGGGAGTCGGGAGTCGGGAGTTCGGAGTCGG
>CAZEZE010000054.1:0-11066 GCA_964516445.1 uncultured Chitinophaga sp.
ATCACTTTGTTACGTATGAATCCCGGCCCTGGATCCACGCTGACACCGATCGTATTTTCTGCCATAGCCTCCCAGCTCGAACTCGACTGGGATGCATTTGCCGCGGAAGGGTTTTCTGAACGGCAGCAATTTTTCGGCGGTGAGAAAGTGGGCGAATATGACTTTGAGAAAAACAACGGAAGGATCAGCAGCGTATCCGATTATATCCGTTACTCCGACAATTATTATCATTCCAACCTTCTCCTGCTCGGTTCCTATACCCGGCAAAGTTTGCAGGCACTGCTGTTAAAACACTTCCTCCGGCAAAAACCTCAAGGTGACGCGGTCTGGCCCTGGTTCAGTTATAAAGGGGAACAGTACTGGCTGAACGGGTTCGAGAACTGGCCGGGTTATACGGCAGGAAAAGCCAATTTCGGGTCCGACAGTTCATTTGTATCCATTGGACTTCAAAATAATTTCGGTATCCATACATACAGAAATGGAATAGGATTTGACCGGTTCCATTCAGATTTTGATTCGGCTCTATTTGAAAGGGCACATCGCAGATCGGGATTTATATTGCCGGAATACGCTTTGTTTGACCAGAAAGGAGGCGGTATGAACCTGAACCGGCCCAGCGAGGTATTCCTGTCCTCTTTCCGCGGGCATGTGAAAGGAAGCAGCCAGGTCATGATCCCCCCGGTTAAAATGCTGGATGCATACGGCAAACTGGTTTCCCAGAACCGCAATTATTCGCTGACGCTAGATCCTTATGCCACCGGAAAATCGTTTGCCCCTGCCCTTGTTGAAAATGGGGTTCACTACAGCAATTACCTGTCCTTAATGAAAGGGAGTGTATTCAAAGGGATGAAAGAAGCCTTGTTCAGCGGCACCGCTGCCAGGTTGGGAACCTTACTGAAGAACGGTGCACCCTGGTATTATTATGCCAAAACCGGCACCACCGGTGATGACGCGGTCAAATCCAAATCAAAACTCTTCACCCTGGTCATTTCCCAAAAGGATATTGCTGATCCCGGTTTTAATTTCCGGAAAAATAAATTCGTGATCATCTATTTCACTTCGCAAAACGGTCCTGCGAAACAGAACGAAGAATTCCAGGCGGAGATCATAGAATTAGTGCAACGATCCCCGGCGTTTTTAAAATATATGCATGCACCTACGGAATCAAGATAAGTAGAAAAGCAGGCCGGGAATCATCATTTAGACCACTCCCACAAACCCCATTTAACCGTATCCGGAATTTTTTCACCGGATTGTTTCAGTGTGAGCAGCATATTACCCCGGTGGTGTGATTCATGCGAAATAAAATAACCCAGCAGGGGGATGACACCGTTCTTAAATCCCCTGACCTTGCCATTATTATCCCATCCCCGTTCCAGGAGTTCCGCTATTCCTTTTGCTGATCCTTCGAGCGCCTTCACCAGGGTCTCTTTTTTAATTGTCCCATCCTTTTCGAGGGGCTTATTTTTTTTTGCGATATCCGGTGCGCAGACTTCCAGCCATTGAAGTCTTACATTATGCATATGCACCCATTGCTGGTAAATGGTCCTGCCGCCGCGTGTGCTCAGTGTTTTCATTAAGCCCGGGTCAGAAATAGTTTCCAGTAAGAGTATATTTTTCGAACAGTGGATATCCCAGGCGGATAAAAGTTGATTTCGCATAGTGTCACATTTTGAATCTCACGCAGAGGGCGCAGAGTCCGCAGAAACTATAAATCAATCTTTTGCTCTGCGTATTCTAAATTCAGTTTTTAGCAAAATACATTATTTCAAACTGAGACGTGCCTGCTGTCGTAGTGCAGAAATAAATAGTAAAAGTCCTGAATCGGTTGAAAATAAAAACCCCCCCAAAGCGGGGGGTGTATATTTTAAAAACAGGGATCAGTTAGTTGCCTTTTGAAGTGCCCAGTTTGGCGGGTCCGCTTGTTTTGGCAGGTGCAGTTTGCGGTGCAGTCTTGGCAGCCGGTTCTGTACCATCTTTTTTCCCTTCTTTCTTATATGCTTCGTACGCTTCTGTTGTGAGGACTTCGCCGGTGATGTGTACTATCTTCTGGGCATCGATACCTGCCAGTTTGATGTACACGTCTTTGGTGAATGGAGCAACAGCAGCGGCATTGTACACTACTTTGATCTTGCCAACCTGGCCGGGTAAGATGGGCTCGGTGGGTTTTTCCGGAGTGGTGCAACCGCAAGAGGCGCTTGTATTCTCAACTACGACGGGTTTGTCGGAGATATTCTTTAATTCAAATACAAAGGTTACCGGCTCGCCCTGCTTGATCTTGCCAAAATCATGTGTTTCGAAATTCACTTTGATGACATCTTCCGGTTTGGGTTGTGCCATTACACCCAGTGTGAACATAAAAGCAGCAGTAAGTAAAAAAATCTTCTTCATGGTTTACTAGTTTAAAAGGTTTGTTTTTTTAAAAAGTTCACAGCAGCATTGGCCGGGGCGGCGCCTTCGGGGGCCTTCCATACCACGCCTTTGATAACTAAAAGTTTACTTTGACTGGAATTATAGGTAATCGTGATATTCTTGTCAAAAGGCCCTTCACCGGCTGCATTATAACCCACCCTGATACGCGCGGTTGCACCCGGGGCTATCGGGTCGCGGCTCCATTCGGGGGTTGTACAGCCGCAACTGGCATGAACATCATCCAGTTTCAAAGGAGTTTTTCCGGTATTCGTGATCTCAAAATTATAATAAACAGGTTTGCCTTGGGGGATATTACCGAAATCGTGTGAAGTCTCCTTTAATTTCAGGACATCAGCCGGCGCTGCAGCCTCCTGAGCCCGGGCAAAGAAACTGCCCGCCACCAGGGTCAAGAAAAGGATTGTTTTCCGCATACGAACCATTAAGGAGGTCAAATTTAGGGTAAAGATGGCAGATTTACCAGAGGGGTTGCAAGCCTAAGGATCAAATTTTTAACATCCGTTCCGGAGCCTGCCAATCTCCGTATTTTTGCTAAATGGAAGGTACAGATCCCATACTCGCAGCAGATGCCGCCAAACTCTCTTTTGAAAAGTTCCGGGATGAAGTACTCCGGGACTTCCGCACCGCTTGTATCAGCAGGGAAACCAGCCTGTTAGGCAGGAAGGAAGTGCTCGGGGGGAAAGCCAAATTCGGCATCTTCGGCGATGGAAAGGAAATTGCCCAGGTGGCCATGGCCAAGTTCTTCTTGCCTGGAGATTTCAGGAGCGGTTATTACCGCGACCAGACCTTTATGATGGCCGCCGGACTGGCCAGTACCGAGCAGATGTTCGCACAATTGTATGCCGACCCTGTTCCCGGCCGTGACCCATTCAGCGCCGGCCGGCAGATGAATTGTCATTTCGCAACCCGCATGGTGGATGAATCGGGTGACTGGCTTGACCTTACAGTGCTTAAGAATGTATCAGGGGATATTGCCCCCACAGCGGGACAAATGCCCCGTGCCCTCGGTTTGGCCTTTGCTTCCAGGGCGTTCAGGAATATTGATCAGCTCCGGGGATTCAAAAATCTTTCATCGAACGGGGATGAGGTTTGTTTCGCTACGATTGGCGATGCATCCACCAGCGAAGGTCATTTCTGGGAAACCATTAATGCGGCAGGCGTGCTGCAGGTTCCCCTGGCTGTTTTTGTCTGGGATGACGGATATGGCATCTCTGTTCCCAAAAAATTCCAAACCACCAAATCATCGGTTTCCGATGCATTGAGTGGTATGCAGAAAAATGACGGTACGAATGGCATACTTATTTATAAAGTAAAAGGCTGGGACTATGCCGGTATGTGCGAGGCCTTTGAAGAAGGGATCGGCATCGCCCGGAGAAAACACATTCCCGTATTATTTCATGTAGAAGAGATCACGCAGCCACAGGGGCATTCCACTTCCGGCAGTCATGAAAGGTATAAGTCGCCCGAGCGGCTTGAATGGGAAAAGGAATGGGACGGGATCAAAAAAATGAAAGAGTGGATCATTGAGAATGCGCTGGCTTCGGAAACGGAGCTGGATGCTGTTGCAGAGGAAGCGAGGGAACATGCCCGGGAAGGCAAAGCAGCGGCATGGGAAAAATTTATAGGGCCTGTTAAAATACAGGTGGCGAGGGCAGCAGAACTGATAAACAGTATTGCAAAAGCTATTCCCGAACAGGGCAGCCCTCTCGGAAAGATCGCCCATGAACTGACCGGGATGCGGGAACCTTTGCGCAGGGATGTGATGAAAGCGCTTCATACGGCGCTTACACTGGCGGGAAATGCCGATGCCGCCTTCTGGACAAGAGATTATTATAATGAGCTTCTTGAAGAGAATAAAAATTTCTATAACACGAAGTTGTACAACGAAGGCACGCGGAGCGCCCTGAAAGTGCCGGAGGTTAAACCGGTATTTGCGGCCGATGCTCCCCTGGTGAACGGGTTTGAGGTGTTGAATAAATATTTCGATGAATTATTTACTTCCAACCCGAAAGTGCTGGCTTTTGGCGAGGACCTTGGCCAGATCGGTGATGTGAACCAGGGTTTCAGCGGACTACAGCAAAAACACGGCGAACAGCGGATATTCGATACAGGTATCCGTGAGTTGACGATCATGGGACAGGGGATCGGCCTGGCCATGCGGGGTCTGCGCCCCATCGCGGAGATCCAGTACCTGGATTACCTGCTGTACGGGTTACAACCACTCAGCGATGATGCCGCAACATTGCACTACCGTACGGCCGGGCAGCAGAGTTGTCCGCTGATCGTCCGCACCCGCGGTCACCGGCTCGAAGGGATCTGGCATAGCGGCTCCCCGATGGGAATGGTGATCAATGCCCTTCGGGGGATCTATGTATGTGTTCCGAGAAATATGGTGCAGGCGGTTGGCATGTATAATACCCTGTTACGCGGTAACGACCCGGGACTCGTTATCGAATGCCTGAATGGATACCGTCTCAAAGAAAAGTTGCCCTCCAACCTGACAGCATACACGGTTAAACTGGGTGCGCCCGAAATCATCAAGGAAGGAACAGATGTTACGATCGTTTCCTATGGGTCCACACTCCGGATCATTATGGATGCGGTGCAGGTGCTCGAAGCTCAGGGCATCAGTTGTGAAGTGGTGGATGTTCAGACATTATTACCTTTCGATACGGATCATGCCATACTTGCTTCACTCCGGAAAACCAACCGGATCGTTTTCGTGGATGAAGACGTTCCCGGCGGTGCGGCTGCGTATATGTTCAATAAGGTAATGGAAGAACAGGGCGGATACCGGTACCTGGATGTATCACCCCGGACAATAACGGGCAAGGCACACCGTCCTGCCTATGGCAGTGATGGCGATTACTTCAGCAAACCCAATGCGGAAGAGATCGAAGCGGTCATTCAACAAATGATGGCGGAGTAATGTCAATATGCAATAGGCAATAGGCAATAGGCAATGCATGCCCGCCGGCCTGTCCATCGTAGCTTTAGTGAAGATGGATGCTTTTGCGAAGGCGGGAGCAATCGACAGGTCGCTTACATTTATACCTACCTGAAAACCGCGGAAATAACGGGTCTGGATACACAAATAGTACTGCCCCTGCATAGTTGTTGAAAAAATCAGTACCTTCTCGGTGCAATCTGATTGTTTACCAAAAATTTGTAACCATGGCAGTTGTAAAAGTCATAGAACTGATCGCTTCTTCGGAGAATGGATTTGATGATGCAGTGAAACAAGCTGTAAAGGAAGCCTCTAAAACGATCCGGAATATTGATTCTGTATGGGTAAAGGATATGAAAGTGCATGTGAAAGACGGAAAGATAAAGTCATATGGTGTTATCTGCAAATTGTCATTCCGGCTGGAGGATGACAAGGGTGGCAAGAAAAAGAAGAAAAAAGCGGATAAAGGCGACCAGCCTCAGTGATCTTAACCTCCCTTACCTGTCCGGCTGACAGGTTTTTTTATTTGTTTTTTTCCCGTTGTTATAAATAGTAAGTAAAGAATAAGCAGCCTTTTCTTCAACATTCCAAATAATTAATTGATACGGATGAAACTGACGCTCTACCAGGTTGATGCATTCGCCGATAAACTATTCAGCGGTAATCCTGCCGCTGTCGTTCCCCTGAAAAAATGGCTGGAAGAGAACCTGATGCAGCAGCTGGCCATGGAGAACAACCTGGCGGAAACGGCTTTTTTTATTCCCGCAATGGATGATCAGGCCGATTATGAGATTCGCTGGTTCACACCGGAACTGGAGATCAACCTTTGCGGTCATGCCACACTGGCTTCCGCCTGGGTGATCTTTGAAAAGCTGAAGTCCAAAAAAAAGAAAGTGGTCTTCCGGTCAAAAAGCGGGTTGCTAACGGTTACCCGGAAAAAGAATGTACTGGAACTGGATTTCCCCTCCTGGCCGCCCGAGCGGGTCAGTGAGTTTCCGGATGCGCTGCTGGCTTCGCTTGGCCGCCCGGAGATCGCAGGTGTTTACCAGAACAGGGAGTATATCGTGGAACTGATGAACGAGGATGCCGTGAAGAACTGCAAGCCTGATTTTTCGCTGATGAAACAGGCGGGAAAAATGGTCGTCATTACAGCGCCGGGAAAGGACGTGGATTTTGTATCAAGGTTCTTTGCGCCCACCGCGGGGATCGATGAGGACCCGGTGACGGGTTCCGCTCATTCGCAACTGATCCCGTTCTGGTGCGAGAAACTGGGAAAGACAAAAATGACGGCCCGGCAACTCTCCAAAAGAGGCGGAACCGTCTATTGCGAGCAAAAGGGTGACCGCGTGATCATGGGGGGTACCTGTGTGTTCTATATGAAAGGAGAGTTCATTATAAATGAATAACCTTTAAATAAGTATGTATGGCAAAATTTCCCTTTACACTGGCCGCTGACGAACAGGCGATCGACACCTGGACCATCCTCTACATTCCGCCCGGTGGCGGAAAATACAACGGTAAACTTACGGTAACCAATAAGCGATTATTGTACGATGCGAAATACGATGTTTCGGCGAAAGGGCTGTTGTCGGAAGCCCTTTTTGCAAAATGGGGAAGTGAAGGTTACCTCGAAATAGATAAATCGCAGATCACCGATGTGCAGGTGGAAAAAAGTTTTCTCTCCAAAAAAGTGATCGTGACCCTTTCCGACGGCTCCAAACATACGTTCAATTACGGTGCCCTGAATGTAGATAAAGTGGCAGAAGCGGTCAGGAGCCGGTAAAACAAGTGAACCGATCAAACATTCCCCGGTGAAAAACAGTGTGGCCCTCTTTCTTTCGTTCGTCATTGCTACCGTAGCAGTATGTATTGCCAATTTTGTATTGCAGATCATCCTGATTTTTACTGATATAGTGACCCGGATGGAATCCTCCTCCGTAATGGTGATCGTGTTATGGATCGTGACTGGTGTGTTTGGCACTGTTTTTACACTGGCAGTTGCCGAGCAACTTGCCGGAAAACAAAAGGATATTTACGCGAAGGCCGGTAATGCGGTATTGCTGTTATCCCTGTTCGCCATTGCTTTCGCAGTATTTTATTTAAGCCGGGGTCATTTTCGCCGGGATCCGAAGGAATTCTCTTTGCTTTTCAGCAACGGGTATGTGTTCATCTCCTATTTCTCAGGTGCCGCGGCCATGGCACTGATCATGCGGAAACTGGATACATAGTTTTTGCAGGCCGGCGGGTTTATCAGGGCAGGAATCTTTCTTTCACATCCGGTGAAGGGATCATACATTGATCCTTCTTCCCGAACCACTTGTACCGGTTACGGGCAATGATATTGTAAAGGGGATCCCTGACGAATTTTGGTATGATCATCAGCCCGTACAACAGCTTCCAACCGCCGTTGAGGTGTTTGCAGATCCGAAAGGCTGCAGAAGATTGTGTATAGGCTTTCCCGTTGTCGATCAGGATTACTGAGCTGAGCGTACCCGGGACTATATCAAAACCAGGAAGGATTGATTTTGCAGTTTCACCCTGGAGACTGGTAAAACGGAGTTTCTTTTTTGAATCCCTTTTAATGGCAAAGTTCACCCAGTAATTGCAGAAATTACAAACACCGTCGAAAAGTATAAGGGGTCGTTCCTGCATTATGGCAAAGTTAGTCACCGCGGCTGAAAGGGTTTGCCGGGCCGCTGATTGGTCTGTTTCTGTCCGTAAAACCGGTTTTTGGTACTGTCTCATTTTGAATCCCACGCCGGGAGAGCAGGGTATGCAGAGACTATTAATCAGACACACACTCTGCGTTCCCGGCCTTCTCTGCGTGGTATTTTTTCAAACTGAGACTCGGAAGGTTTTTCCGCTTGGTTCTGATTGAACCAAATACTTTATCTTTAAAAGACATACCCTCCTGATAATTCTGCCTGTAGTTTGATCTTTACCCTTCGTAGTTCTTCCCTGGTTGATCCTGATTTATGCGATCAGTGGGGGTTATAATAAAAACGGCATTCGCCACAAAAACCAATACGTATGAAAAGGAGTATTACTGTAATCATTTCGTTGTTGTTCCTGAGCAGTTTGCCCGCTCAGGTGATCCGTGATCATCGAAAAGTTTCCCCTACCACAACAAAACCGAAACCTGTGCCGGTGACCACCTACCCGGAAGCAACGCTGATGGAACAAAAAGTTGTACTCTTTGAAAATGCAGGTTTCAGCGGACAAAGCAGGTCGTTTGGGATAGGGGACTACCCGTTAAGCGGCCCTGCAGATCTTAATGACAGGGGTTCTTCCTTCCGGGTTCCCAGCGGCTGGGTTGCGGTGATATATGAACATGCCAATGAAAAAGGAGGATATGGCAACTATATTGACCTGATGGAAGATTGCGCCGATCTTTCAATTTATAACTTCAATGACAAAGTATCCTACCTGCGGGTATTCATGGCAACAAAACCCGGTTATGTGTATGTGCGGAACCGGATGTCCAATAACCAGTTTGTGGCCGGTCACTGGGAAAGGGAAAGGGCAAACGGGATAAAACCGGATAACGCTCTTCCGGCCGTTGCATCATCCTTATCGCAATCCGGAAACCCGGATGACTATACCTATGCCCCGGCGGCTAGCCAGTCAGAGATCGATGAAATGAATGACATAATGGTTAACCAGTCAGGTATCGCCGTGCTTGGCGGGGAGACCACAAAACCGTTCTATTATCACCACAACAGGGACGGGGAGGAAGTATATAAGTACAATAAAGTGATCGACCCCGCGCGCCTTCCCGGGAAATTTTTTGACTGGGCGGCCGATAAAATGGGCAGGGCAGGGTTTATTGTAAAACCATTTGAGGTTGTAACGGAGTTAGCTACGGATATCAAGGACTGGATCTTTGGTTCCAGTTCCACCAAAATGAAAATGGATTGCTGGTACCCGGTCTCGGAGTACCGAACAACCGTATGCGGCACCCTGAAAGGCGATGCGTTTGTCTGTTCACAGGATTATATGCATACTCAGGTTACGATTGATAAGGATGTTTGTTACAGCCTGGTGCCGTCTGAGCGGTTCAGGTCCGTGCTGAGTAACAGGTGGCTCGACGAGCCACAGGAAGAGATCGAAGGCGAAGTAAAGCCGGTTTACCTGATGAATTATAACACGCAAACGGGCAAGTCCACCGAGGGCATCACACCGCGTAACCCTTTGCTGCTCCAGGTCAGGAAAGGAGATCAGCTCTGTATGTACGGTCCCTGGATGGGGGATATTCTCGACCTGAACTTTAAAATTCCCATACCCTTTACAGATGAGAAAATTGAACTGGGTAATATTGATCTCCGTCAGCACAACGAAATTCATCCCATTAACCAGATGTGGAGTAAAAAAGGGGATGAAACCCTGTTAATAGCTATAGCTGATGGTACGGGATATTTCCAGGTAACCGGAAACGGAGAAGTTACCGCATCCGGACTGGGCCAGCGGATGCGTTTTTATAAGGCATTTACAGTGCCTGCTTATCAGTTGAATACTGCGCAGGTAACGCAGCAAATTACAGTGGATGCTGTTGGTTTTGATTTTACGGATTACCCGGTGTCGGACGTCGCAACAGAAATCCTGACCGTGAAAGATAAGGGTTCGGTCCGGTTAACGGTAAAAGACAACTCACTGGTGACAAGTCAAAAGACGCATAAGGTAACCCTGGAAAATGTAAAGAGAAGGCCCAACGGTTCATTGCAGGGGTATATTGTCATTGAAACAGAACCGATCATTAAAAAGGGAGGATCGATCAATATCATCGTAAAGGAAACAAGTTCAGGTGAAGTGTTTAAACGGGATGGGATGCCGGTACGGGTCAGGGAATGAGTTTCCTGCTTTTAGGATGGGGCAACTCTTCGCCTGTAACTGGAAATACCTTCTGCACACCTGCCCGCCGAAGTCCCGATGCCAATCGGGACGAAGGAGGGTCCTCATCCCATATTGTGAAACACCTTCTGCACATCCTCATCCTGCTCTAACTTCTCGATCAGCTTGCTGACATCGGCAGCCTGTTCATCGTTCACAGGGACCGTCGTTGAAGGTATCCATTCAAGTTCCGCGCTGATGGGAGTGATGCCCTTGTCTTCCAGCGCCTTTTGCATATGTCCAAAATCGGTGAAGCCGCAACGTACCACCACTATATCTTCACCATTCTCCCCGGTGCTTTCCCCCAGCTCCTCCAGGCCAAAATCGATCAGTTCAAGTTCCATTTCTTCCGTATTCAACCCTTCGGGATTCAGTTTGAAAACACCCATCTTTTTGAACTGGAAAGACACGCTGCCGCTGTTGCCCATGGTTCCGCCACCCTTATTAAAAAGAGACTTTACATTCGCCACAGTTCTAACATGGTTGTCGGTAGCTGTTTCAACCAGGATCGCTACTCCATGCGGAGCATAGCCTTCATACAGGATCTCATCATAATTGGCCATCTCTTTGCCCTGCGCCCTTTTGATGGCGGCTTCCACCCTGTCCTTGGGCATGTTCACGGCCTTGGCATTCTGGAAACAACGGCGAAGCGCGGGATTGGTAGCGGGATCAGGCCCCCCGGCTTTTACAGCAATTACAATCTCTTTCCCGATCCTGGAAAACTGCTTGGCCATCTTGTCCCAGCGGGCGAACATGGTGGATTTACGTACTTCAAAAATTCTTCCCATGGTTGTTGACTGTT